>CAZNSB010000162.1:0-10268 GCA_964575155.1 uncultured Planctomycetaceae bacterium
CCTGGGGGGCGAGCGGGACCCCTTCGTCGCCGCCTCGTACCGGTGCGGGCTGCTGATCCTCGGGCAGAGACACCTGGCCGGCGACCTGGAGCTCCTGCTGGCGTCGGACACTTTCCCCAAGCGCCGGGTCCTGACCGCCCTGGCCCTGGCCGGGCAACCGGCGGGGTTCGATCGCGTCCTGGCCCCGGTGCGGTTCGAGCCGGCCCGAGCGGACTCGTACCTGGCCGGCCGGCTCATGGCGAGAGTCTACGCCGCCCTCGTCCCGGAGCTCCCGCAGGTGGACATCGACGCGCCCGCCGCGGTGCGCTACTGGCAGGCGCGCATCTGTCGCGATTTCTACCTTATCCACCGGCCGGCCATCCTTGCTAGAATGCGCTCGTGGAGCTTCCGCGGATTCACCGCAGGGCCAGCCGACAGGTCCGGGTCGGCCCCGTCGCCATCGGCGGGGGCGCGCCGGTGAGCATCCAGTCGATGACCACCACGGCCACCGCCGACGCCGCCGCGACGCTGGCGCAGATCAACGCCCTGGCCGAAGCCGGCGCCGACATCGTCCGCGTCGCCGCCCACACCCGCGCCGACACGGCGGCGCTGAAAGAGATCGTCCCCGCCTCGCCCGTCCCGGTGGTCGCCGACGTGCACTTTCGGTTTGCCCGGGCCCTGGAGGCGGTGGCGGCCGGCGTTCACAAGCTCCGGCTGAACCCGGGGACGCTGGCGGACCGCGGGCAGGTTCGCGAGGTCATCGCCGCCTGCGCGGAGGCGGGGATTCCCATCCGCGTCGGGGCCAACGAGGGCTCGGTCCTGGAGCGGATCGACCCGGCCCGGCGAGCGCGGCAACGGGCGGCCCCGCTGGTGGAGCTGATGCTCGAGACCATCGCCGGGTACCTGGAGGTCTTCGCCGAGAGCGGGTTCGAGGACCTGGTGCTCTCGGCCAAGAGCCGGGACCCCGCCGCCTGCATCGCCGTCAATCGCGCCCTCGCCGAGGGGTACGACTACCCGCTGCACCTGGGCCTGACGCACGCGGGCACGCCGGCGGTCGGCGTGATCCGCTCGACGGCGGCGCTGGGGGCGCTGCTGGCCGAGGGCATCGGCGAGACCATTCGCATCAGCCTGGCCGGCGGCCCCCTGGAAGAGGTCGCCGCGGCAAAGGAGCTGCTGTGGTCGCTGCGCCTCCGGCCGCGCCAGGGAGTGGAGCTGATCGCCTGCCCGACCTGCGGGCGGACGACGGCGGACGTGGCGGGTCTGGCCGAGAGGCTCCGCGCCGCCACCGCCGACGTGACCCGGCACGTGGTGGCGGCGGTGATGGGGTGCGTGGTCAACGGACCCGGCGAGGCGGCGGAGGCGGACGTGGCCGCTTGCTGCGGGCGGGGAAGGGCCGCCATCTACCGGCGGGGAAAACGCGTCCAGACGGTCCCCGACGCCGAGATCGTCCCGGCGATGGTCAAGCACATCCGGGACATGGCGGCAGAGGCGCCCCCGCCCGAAAAGTAGCCCGCCCCCCCGACCCCCCGGGCCGGACCGCCTACTTGATCTCGGCGAACATCATGATCCGCGGCCAGTCGCCCCTCTTGTAGCAGTCGCTCCGGTCCAGCATGCCCACGTAGCGCCGGACGGCGTTGGGGCTGGCCAGGTTGCCCGCGGCGGCGGCCGAGCCCTTGAACCGCATCACCGTGATGTACACCGCAAAGGAATCGGACCGGACCGTCACCAGGTTCGACAGCCGGGTGTACATCACCTGGAGCTTCGACAGGTCGTCGTTGACCTCCGCCAGCCCGTCGTCGGTGGTCTTGCCATCGGCGAGCTTGTAGTTGGGCGGGTAGACGTTCTTGTCCGCCCAGGGGTTTACCTTCTCGACCTTTCGTATCGACGCGAGGACCTCGCCGGAGGCGGCGAAGGCGCGTTCGGCCGGCGGCTTGGCGTCAAGGTCGGCGATGATCTGGGTGGCGACGGCGTCGGTCATGTAGGGCAGGCACATGAGGGTCTCTTTGGTGGCGGAGCTGACGTTCAGGGCGCCGTAGACGGCGTCTTCGTCGGGGTCTGCCTCCAGCCCCTGGGTGCCCTTGCCATCCCCGTCGTTGTCCACGCCGTCGCTGGCCGGATGGATCACGGTGAAGAACTCGCCGAGCAGGCAGGCGGGCGCAACGGCCGGGATCTTGCCGGGAGCAACCGAACCTGGCGCCGCGGCGGGCAGCGCGTCGAGGCGGCCCTGGGCGATGCTGGCGCCGTCGCCGAGGTTGCCGGCGAGGCTCTTGCCTCCGCAGCCCGGGCCGACGTGGAAGATCTTGACCAGCTCGCCGAGGCTGACGAACTTGTCGTTGCGGACGTACACCGGCGTGGGGTTCGCGTTGGGGTGGGCGGCCTTGACCTCGCCGGCCTTGTCGTTGGCCCTGCCGAGGTTCGTGGCTTCCGGCGTCATGGCCCCGCCGCCCTCCTCGCTGGTGTAGTCGATGTCGTAGTCCTTGAACACGCTGCCGAGGGCGTACAGGGCCTGGGCGGGGCGGTCGTCCCACTGGTGGACCACCTGCACGCCGGTGTCCGGGTCGGGCGGGTCGGCGCCGGCACTGAGGGTGACGGCCGCCAGCAGGACGTCCTTCTCGGCGTCGGGGCTGGTGCCGTCGGCCTTCCGCGAGCGGTAGAGCTTCACGCCCGCGGCGAGGTCCAGCCCCTCGATCTGGACGGTCTTGTGGACCTCGGCGTGGACGGGGATCGGCGACTCCCCGCCGATGGCGGAGAGGATGACGAGGCGTTTTCCGGCCGGCAGCTCGAGGTCGGCCGGCCAGGCCCCCCCGATGGGCGGCTTTTCTTCGGCCCCGCCCTGCGTGAGCTTCAGCCCCTTGAGGCTGACGGTCGCCTCGTACGGGTTGAACAGCTCGATGGCGGAGAACCGCCGCACGGTGTTGGCGTCTTCCCGGTAGACCTTGTGGAAGGCCTCGGTCAGGAACGGCTGGCGCTCGATGCCATAGACCTTCTCAGCGGCCAGGCCGGGAATCGGCTCCATGGTGACGTCGCTGTCCGCGTCACGAAAGTCGATGATGTTGGCCGCTATCTGGGCGGCCAGCCGCCGACGCATGTTGTGCATCGCCACCGGGTCGGGGTCGGAGGTCAGCCCCGACACGCCGGCGGGGATGGCGTTGAAGGCCGCCTCGAACAGGGCCTGGAAGTCGGCGGCATTATTATTATTATTGAGGTCGGCCCGCTTGGGCTGGGGAAACTGCACGTAGGGCTGCCCGTCAATGAGGATGCTGGTGGGGATCTGCAGCGGGAGCAGCCGGCTGGAGGACCAGGTCGTCAGGAACGGCCGCTTGCTCTTGAGCTCGACCACGCCGAGCAGGTCGGCCAGCCGGCCCCGCCCGGTGTAGGTGGTCTTATTGATCTGCTCCTCGCGCCACAGCAGCGCCAACTGGTCGTCCAGGTCGAAGACCGGCCAGTACAACTGCGGCCCGGGCGCGAGCACCGTGGGGGCGTTCTGGTTTGCGGCGCACCGGACGTAGAAGTGCGCGTAGGCCGGGATCGACTGGACGGGGCTGGTGGGGCGGACCCTGGCGCGTTTGACGTGAAGGTCGTCGGGGGTCACGCCGGCGATCTCCAGCCGGGCCCATTGCATCTCCGTCATCGGGATTCCCCGCGTGCCCCCGTTCTGGTACGTTTCGTCGAACGGGGCCACTGCCCCCGGCCCGTAGACCGTGTTGACGTTGATCAGCCCGCACAGGTCGATGATCCGCACCCCCACGTAGTACCAGTCGCCGTGGGCGTCGCGGATGCCGGTGTCCACCACGCGGGCGTCGATCCTCCCGTCCCCGTCCGTATCGACGTACCAGGGGACGCCGACCTGGAGGGGCGTATCCGGGCTGATGTCCTGAAGCGCAGGAACGTCGTCAAACGTGGCGCCGCCCTTGTTGAACAGGTCGGAGACGCGGCGGAAGGCCTCGCTTCCGGCGGGGCCCTCGGCCAGCGTGGACGCCTGCCACGGGTTCACGCCCGCGGCGGGGGCGTCCACCTGCTGAAGCCAGGTGGTGGCGGCCTCGTAGGGAAAGGCAGAATCGCCGACGACGTTGAAGCGCAGGTCCTCGACCAGCACGGCCTGGCCTCGGGTGAAGATGCCCAGGGCGACCTTCTTCACCGCCGCGCCCCGGGCGATGCTGGTGGACTCTATGCGGTCCATGTAGGCCACGATCACGAACGTCGTGCCCACCATCGCCAGCATCACCAGCACGCCGACGGCCATGAGGATCACCGACCCCTTGTCGTGATAGCGCGGTCTTGCCACCATGTTACGCTCCCTGGTGCATGTCGGGCAGATCGAGGATTATGTCGTATGCCCGGGCCGGCTCGCCGACCTTGAACTGCACGCGGATCGCCCGCGGCCAGACGTCCTTCTTCTCGAAGGCCCAGAAGGCGCAGTACCTTCCTTCCGGCAGGAACATTGCCTCGCCGATGTCGTACTCGACGGTGTATGGCTCCCCCGTTATGGGGGCCATGTACCGGCTCATGGCCGTCTTGCCCTTCCACTCGTCCTTAGGGTTGTCCACCCCGTACCAGTTCAGCCGGCCTTCCGCGTCCACCGACCCGTCGGTCCACTGGATCTTCAGCTCGGTGACCTCGGACAGCATGTACGGCCAGAGGCGGTCGATCTGGGTGATGTCGTTGATCGGCAGGGTGACCTCGGCAATGGTGCTGGTGGCGCCCCAGGGCGAGTTGGTGAGGTACGGAAAGACGTCGATTTCCTCCGGGTGCATCTTCGCGCCGGAAAAAGTGTACGTCACCCAATACCGGCTGTACAGCCAGGGGTCTATCCCCATCACCGGCGCCAGCGGGTAGAAGTGGTAGTACGCCAGGGAGATCTTCTCGTGGTCGTTGTCGTACCCGCCGCCGACGGGGTCGGAGGGGTTCTGGAGGGTCGCCCGCCGGAACAGCACGTTGTGCTCGGCGCCCTTGTCGTCCTTGACGACCCCCAGGCCGTAGTCGATGCGGGCGGCATTGGCAAAAGTCCCGTCGTCGCACAGGCTGCGGTACGTGCCGGCCGTCAGGAACACCAGGTGGGGCCGGTTGCCCTCGTCCATCAGCAGCACCAGGAACCCATGCTGGGTCATGGCCAGCACGTCGTGCCGGAAGCGGTCGGCCACCGCCCGGGCGTCGGCGTTGGACTTGATTGCCGACTGCGCCAGCCTGATCGTCCGCTGCGTCTGGGCCAGCATCGTGCTGCCCAGCAGGATCATGATCGCCAGGATGCCCGTGGAGACCAGCAGCTCCGTGAGCGTCAGGCCCGCCCGGAGCCCCGCCCCGCCCGGTACGATCCCGCCCGCGACGCCGACGTGATGATTCTTTCCTGCGGTCATTCTCTCGCTCTCTTCCATCTCACGGCTTCAAGGCCATCCGCACCATGTAGTAGCTGATCATCGCCGACTGGTCCGCCGCCGAACTCTGGAGCCTCACGTACGTTTCGGCCATGTCCACCACGTTCCCGCTGAAGGTGAGCTTGGCTTCGGTGACCGGGTCCGTATCGGCCAGCTTGCGATACACCAGCGCGGCGAAGCGGTAGTCGTTGAGGTTGTCTCCCATCCGCTGGCCGACGATCACGCAGGCGAACTTCGTCCGGAACTCGTCCTCGCCGAAGGGGTGATAGACCAGGTCGTCGGCGTGGATGAGCCCGGCGGGGAGCTGCTGGAAGGAGGCCATGCCGTTCGGCCCCCAACCGGCCGGGGCGTCGGTCATGAGGTCCGAATGCCTGACCCGGCAGCGAAGGACGGCGATGGCGTTCTCCGCCAGCAGCGTGCTCATCGTGTTGTCGACGGATTCCTTGTTCTCCACCATCCCGCTCAGCAGCGCCGCCGCCACCATCGGCAGGGCGAAGCCCAGGATGCCCAGGGCGAACATCACCTCCACCAGCGTGAAGCCGCCCGCCCGCCTGCGGCGGGCTCGTCCGCCCGCGTTCGTCTTGTTCGGTCTTGCGTGCATGGCTGTCACTCGATCTTGATCAACTGCCCCGTATACGGATTGACACAAAGGAACCGCCCGACCCCGTTGAGGTATACGGCCTTGTCCGCGCGCATCTTCGCGGCCCGGTAATCGAAGACCGTCATCACCTTCACGCCCATCTCGTTGACGGCCGCGGCGTCGGGGTCCCACACCTGGTCCTTCCCGGTCCCGGAAAAGATCACGTGCCCCTCGTCGAGCTCCGGGGCCGCGCCGTTCACGTCCGAAACCAGCGAGCCGTCGGAGGCGAAAATAACGTTGAACGTCGTGAACCCGGCCAGGTCGGCGTTCACGGCCGCCAAATAGTTGGAGCCGCTCACGTACGCGTCGCTGACCTCCCCGAAGGCCATGTGCCCCAGGATCTGCTGCGGGCGGATGCTCTCCACCGGCACGAACTTCCCCGAGCCGACGTCGTACTTGAACACGCCCGCCCAGCATTCGCCGTCCACGCCGACCTGGTGGTGCAGCAGCCCGTACGTCTGGTTCTCAATCGCCGCCCCGCGGGCGGCGCTGAGCAGCCCGCCCAGGGCGGCCTCCGCCTGCCGGTCCGACCGGGCCGTGAACATCCCGTGAATGCTCGGCAGGATGATCCCCAGGGACAGGGCGATGACGCCGGTCACCACGAGCAGCTCGGCCAGGGTGAAGCCCCGCCCGGGGCGAGGCTTCTTCCCCGACCGGTCGGCCAGCACGATGTTGGATGCGGTTCTCATGTCAGTGGTTGTCCGAACGGATGTTGTCGTCCTTGCTGTTGAAGTCTCCGTCGCGCCCGGGGGACTCCAGGAACGGCCCGCCGCCGGCCCCGCCGGTGGCGAAGTACTTGAGGACCTGCTCGAACCCGTCCACGAAGTACGTGTTCCCGCCGGAGACCTTGTAGGCGCTGCGAGATAACTCCCCCACCCGCTTCCTCGCCAGCGCGCAGCCCCTCAACAGGCTGTACAGGCCGGCGTTCGCCTGCCTGTAATCGGTCCCGCCCGGGTTCGGGTACGCTCCCTTCTCTTCGTGGTACGCCCCGATGGCGTTCATGATGGCCTGCATGTTCAGCCGAGTCTGCTTCTCGACGGGTATGGAAACGCCCCGGCGGGTGAAGCCCACGACCACCGCCACCAGGATGCCGATCACCAGGATCACCGCCAGCATCTCGACCAGCGTGAACGCACGGGTATTGCCCCGCCGGGTCCCCGCGGCGAGTGAGGCTGTCTGCGCGATGTTTCCCGTCACGTTCATCTCACCGGTTGTCCGAGCGGATGTTGTCGTCGGCGGAGCCGAAGTCGCCGTCGCGCCCGGGAGACTCGAGGTACGGCCCGCCGCCGGCGCCGCCGGTGGCGTAGTATTTCAGGGTCTGCTCGAACCCGTCCACGAAGTACGTGTTCCCGCCGGAGACCTTGTAGGCGCTGCGAGAGAGGTTCCCCAGCCTCTTCTTGGCCGGCGCGCAGCCCTTCAGTGCGTTGTACAGGTCGCCGGGGGGGGGAGCGGCCCCGGCGTATTGCTCCTGGTATGCGCCGATCGCGTTCATGATGGTCTGCATGTTCAGCTTCGTCTGCTTTTTGGCGGCGCTGGCGACGACCTTCCCGGCGACGCCCACCACCACGGCCACCAGGATCCCGATCACCAGGATCACCGCCAGCATCTCGACGAGCGTGAAGGCCCTCGCGGTGTCGTCGTTGCGTTTCATCGTGGTCCTCATTGCTCCAGGAAGTTGCTGAGGTCGTCGCTCTGGGTCCAGCCCCCGACGTAGGGCGCATCCCAGGCTTCATTGACGCCGCGGGAGATCAGGACGAAGTCGGCCCGGAAGTACCGCTGGCCCTCGCCCTTGAGGTACGCGTTCAGGTTGGGCGGCACGCCGCAGGCAACGCCCGAGACGCCGCCCTCGTCGTAGTCTCCGCCGTTCGGCTTCTCCGGGTCCGGCCGGAAACGGTAATACAGGATCGGGTTGCCGAACGCGTCGTGGAACATGCTGTCGCCGGTGGCGCTGTCCGGGTCCGTCTCGCCGGCCTTCAACGCGTTGCGGTACCCCAGCCGGTCCGTGCCGTTGTACGGGCCGTAATACGTCCCCCGAGCCCGCTTCTGCCACGCCGTCGCCACCGCCTTCACCAGCGCGTTCGCGCTGGCGGGGTAGACGTCGTGATCGCCGTAGTACTCCTGGATCGCGCCGTGGACGCGGTTGATCGTCGCCTGAGAGTACCGGACGAGTATGGCCACGCGGACCTTGGCCAACGTGGGCAGCAAGGTGCCCAGCAGGATGCCGATGATGAGGATCACGACGAGCATCTCGACGAGGGTGAACGCCGGGGGCGCCGCGTTAGGCCGGCGGGGAAGGGCCCCGCCGCGCCCGGCCGGCCGTCCGTAATGTGTCCTGTCGTGCATGTCGCTCCTGTCACTGTGGAAAGATCACGTCGTCGCCCGAGAAGTACAGCCGGCTCTTGCCGGCGGCGATCATCAGGAAGCCCCCCGCGTTCCGGGCGCCGCCGACGTTGCTCTCGGCGACGTTGGTTCCGGCGAAATAGGCCCGCATGTCGGTCTTGTAGTTGTCCAAGGAGTACGACGCGTCCTTGTCCTTGGCGGCCTTGTAGTCGTTCCACAGCGCCGTGGTGTCCACGTAGACGCTGTTGTCGTTGTACTTGTACACGTTGGAGATTGCGCCGGGGTCCGCGTTCATCCGGTAGGGGTAGTACAGGACGGCCATCGCGTCGCTGGCGCGGTCGAGCACGGTGTTCATTCGTAGCGGGCTTCCGGTGTAGTACCTGGGCGCCCAGGTGCCGTCGCCGTCGGTGTCGAACTTGTCCAGGTCGCCCACCTTCACGGGGGCGTAGTCCCCGCTGATCGGCGGGGGCTTGGCGGGGTTGTTCAGGTCCGCGAAGGCGCAGCCGAACAGGCAGGCGGCGAGGACCTGGCTGCCGGTGTACGGCCCGGCGGGGTCCGAGCCGGTGAGCTGGGCGAAGGCCTCCTGGCCCGGGAAGTAGCCGGTCGCGTCCTTGAACGCATAGCAGCCGGTGGAGAGCGAGACCATGCGGGCCTTGGTCCGTGCCAGATCAGCGGCCGCGATCACCGACGTCACCACCGGGACCAGGATGCCCACGAGCAGGCTGATGATGCTGACGACCACCAGCAGCTCGATCAGCGTGAAGCCGACGCCTCGAGAGGGCCTGGGGGCCCGCCGCGGGGCGCCCTGTTCTTCCAGAGAGATCCACATGTTTCTCACCGTGCCTTTCTCGCCGGCTATTTCTGCATGTTCGTGATCAATTGGGGCAGGGGCATGAAGATGGCCAGTACGATGAACCCGACGATCACGCCCAGGACGATGACCATCACCGGCTCCAGCATGCTGACCATGGCCGCCACCATCGTCTGGACCTCCTCGTCGTAGGTATCGGCGATCTTGCTGAGCATCTTGTCCAGGTCGCCGGTCTCCTCTCCCACGTCGATCATGTTGACCACCATGGGATCGACGATCTTGGCCTGGCGAAGGGGCGCGGCGAAGTCCTCGCCCTCGCGGATGCCGTCGTGGACCTTGGTGAGGGCCCGGCTGAAGACTTCGTTCCCGGTGGTTTCGCGGGTGATGTTGATGGCCTCGAGGATGGGCACCCCGGCCGACAGCAGCGTCCCCAGCGTCCGGGTGAACCGGGCCACCGCCGTCTTGGCGAGGATCTTCCCCAGCACTGGGATCTTGAGCTTCACCACGTCCAGGCCGTATTGGCCGCCGTCCGTCTGGGCGATCACCTTGAACAGCACCGGATGGTCGGGAATGGCGTTGCCCGGGATGTCTTTCACTTTCACGGCAAAGGGTAAATCCAAAGGCTTTCCGGCGATGCCGACCTGTTCATCTCCGGAGACGGATTCCATGCTCGCCGCCGGACTGGGCCGCGCCGAAGCCTTGAAAATGATCGGCGAGCCCTGGAGCGCGGTGCCGCCGAAAGTACTGGACGCCTCTACGGTATTGTTGTCGTCGCCGGCCGCCAGTCCCAGCGTCCAGATGATCGCTGCGATGCCGTCGCCATCGGTGTTGACGACCGCGCTCTCCTGTTTGGACTCGCCCAGCGACCCGTCACCCAGGGTGACCTTGAAAGTGACCGGGTGGTTGTTGATTGGATTGTCGGCGATATCGGTGACTTTGACGCTCAGCGGCTCCACCAGAGTGCCGCCGACTTTGCCTTTCTGGTCGTCACCGGAGATGTATTGAAACAGGTTCGGTTTTCCGATGGTGGCCGAGGCCATGAACTGCACCGGGGAACCGCTGATGTGCACCCCTTCGGACAGGGCCCGGGCTTCGGCGGTGTTGTTGTTGATACCGGGTTCAGGCC
>CAZNSB010000163.1:0-6941 GCA_964575155.1 uncultured Planctomycetaceae bacterium
CGCTGGCGCGGGGCAAAGTCGTTGCCAAGACATGCCTGGGCCTGCTACGCCCCACGGCTGAACTGTTATCCGGACCCCAGGCGTGAATTGGGCTAAGTTCCCTGTACTATGCCGCATCGGGACCGTTGCGAGTGGGAAACCCGATAGGTCGTCAGGTTCTCCTCCGGGACCTGCGTCCGTGGCAGGTGAGGCGCTCGGTCAGCCGGTACCTTGCTGGAGGCCTTGGCGTCCTATGGCAAGGGACAGAACATGAGGAACGCCTTGAGGAGTGTGGTTGCTCTGGCCGTGTGCCTGCTGCCGCAGACGACGCGGGCCGACGATTGGCCGCAGTACCGTGCCGACAGCGGACGGACCGGATTCTCCGCCGAGCAACTCCCGGACGGGCTTTCTCTCCAGTGGACGTACCACGCGCCGCACGCGCCGCGCCCGGCCTGGCCGGACGTCTACTGGCAGCGCCAGACTTATGATCTCGCCTACCAGCCGGTGGTTTCCGGCGGCACCCGTTCGACGAGGGATCGGACACGTGGGACATGACCCAGGGACTGTACTTCCGCTGGCGGGGCCCAACGGCCAAGCAACGGGCCCCGCACAAGGCCATGGCGACGCGGGACCTCTGGTCAACCGCCGTGGACTGCTCGGGCTCGGTCATTGTTGCTGCGGACATTGTCGCCGCCTGGGTGCAAAGACGGGCAAGGAACTGAGCTCGTTCGAGACGCCGAGGCTCGGCAAGGCCGCCCAGCCCTGCTGGATGCAGGTTTCCGTCAAGGACGACCTGCTGTTCGGCACGATCGAGGGCCCGCTCATCGCGAAAGGCCACCCGCGCCCGGGCGCCCGGCAGATCGCCAAGTGCATGTGGGTGGGCGGCCTGAGCCGGACCCAGGAGGCCACGCACCTGTTCGCGATGGACCGCAGGTCCGGCAAGGTCAAGTGGCCCTACGAGGCGCGAGCCCTGATCGTTCCGAATTCCGTTGCGTTTGGCAACGGGCGCCTCTTCCTGATCGATCGCCCGATCCTTAAACCCGGCGAGGACCGTGGTCGCCACCCAACGGCCAGGCTCGTCGCGCTGGAGGCGGCTACCGGGAAGGTCCTTTGGACCCATGACCAGAACGTGTTCGGGTCCATGCTGGCGGTCAGCGAAAAGCACGACGTGGTGCTCATGGGCAGCGACGTGAAGGAACGGGGGACGCTCTTCTAGGACTACCCTGAGGGCCTTGCGGATTTCGCCGCGTCTCCCCCGATAACTTTGACCATGAGAAACGAATAGACCATGGCGCGCATGCTGACTGCATACGTGGTGTCCAGGCGGCGCTGCAACCCGGCACCGATGGCGTTGGACATGAAGTCACGGTTCGGGTGCTCGCCAACGTAGGCAAGCGCCGCGAGTACAGCCTCGCTGGTGCCGTATGTGCCAGCATTCTCGGCCGCCTTGTCCTCCGGCCAGAGACCGCTCGGCAACTGCTGCTTGATGAGGTAGGCTCTGGCCTTCTCGCAGGCCTGTACGACCTCGGAGTCAGTCACGCCAGGCGCGGAGGCGACAGCCGACAGGAGAACCGCCGGCACCAGACACATCACCAGGAGTCTGGACACGTCTGGCCTCCGCGTATGGGGGCAACCCGTGCAGGGAGAGCCCCAGTCGCTCCTATGTGGTTGTACGATTGGACAGAGCCTGCGCTCTACGTTTCGAAGAGGGTCACGTCTGGGACGCGTGCAATCTCTCACACGCCCGGGCGGATGCGGGGAAGGCCACAAGTACGGACAACGCCGCCCCGGACCCCAAACTCGAGCCCCCCGCGCGCAGCGCATTTGCAGCGCGCCGGCTGCCCGGTACGCCATCACCTGTGAAGAGCCTGGCCCGCCACTCGGGCCCGTCGCTGACGATGGACCACCTCTTGCCGGAAAGCCGCTTCGGTGGTATAAACAGGGAGTGTGCAGCATCCGCGAGCAGCATCCGCGAGCAGAGGTCGGAAGCTGGTGAGAGCATGTCAGGAGCCGACCCGCAGTCGTACACGCCGATCGAGCGCCTCGGAACCGTACTCACGGCGGCGCGGGCTGCCAGCGAGGCCTGGGGTGAGGTTCCCCCGGAGGCCCGTGCGGTTCGCGTCGGGGTGCTGAGACGGGAGATCGTTGGTGCCCGTGACGCGATCGCTCGCGTGGTGTCTTCAGAGACGGGGAAGACGCGTAGCGAGGCGCTGCTGTCAGATGTTCTTGCAACACTCGAACTCTTACGCTATCTGGAGAAGAACGCGGTTCGTCTTCTCCGACCCGAAAGGGCCAAGACTTCCTTCGTGTTCGGGGCAAGCGAGTCATACGTTGAGTACCATCCGCGCGGGGTCGTGCTTGTCATCGCCCCGTGGAACAACCCGCTGCAACTTTCGCTCGTCCCCGTCGTTTCAGCGCTTGCCGCGGGGAATGCGGTTATCCTTAAACCCTCCGAGCGCACCCCGCGTACGGGCAACCTGATCTCATCGCTTTGCCGACGTGCCGGGTTCTCAAAGGACGTCCTTCAGGTGGTCGACGGAGGGCCTGACGTCGCAAAGGCGCTTGTCGAGAACCGGCCGGACATGATCTTCTTTACCGGTGGGACGACCGGCGGTCGTGCGGTCCTTGTGGCCGCGTCCCGTCAGATGACACCGATCATCCTGGAACTCGGCGGTAAGGACCCCATGATCGTCTTCGCCGACGCGGACCTCGACCGCGCCGCGGGGGCGGCGGTGTACGGCGCCTTTTCACATGCGGGGCAGCACTGTGTGTCGGTGAAACGTCTCTACGTCGAGCACGACATCTACGCGTCGTTCCTGGAACGTCTCGCCGAGCAGACACGAGCCCTTTCGTCGACGCCCGACTGGGGTCGGGTCATGGATGACCGCGTCCGGGCAACGGCCCGCGAGCAGGTGGAGGAGGCGGTTGCTGCGGGGGCGCGGCTGCTTGTGCCGGACGACATGGCCCGTGCCGGCACCGAGCCTACGCTGGTCGCTGACACGACAAATAACATGCGGACCATGCGGGAGGAGACGTTCGCACCCGTTCTGAGCGCCATGCCCTTCCAGAACGAACAGGACGCCATCCGGCTGGCGAATGACTCCTCCTTCGGGCTGAACGCAAGTGTCTGGTCAAAGGACCTGATCCGGGCGCGGCGCGTTGTCCACAGGCTCGAAACCGGCAACGCCTACGTGAACAACGTGCTCATCAACATCGGCAACCCGCACCTCCCCTTCGGGGGAGACAAGACGAGCGGCCTGGGACGGTACCACGGTCCCGAAGGACTCCGTGCGTTCTGCCGGGAGACCGCCGTCATGGTCAGTCGCGCCACCCGGAAGGCCGAGCCGAACTGGTTCCCACACAGCGAAGCAAAACTCAAGGCCGTGGAAGAGGTCATCCGGCTGCGCTACGGAGACATCGGCCTTTTGAGACGTGCCTGGGGCTGGCTGAGACTGCTTCGGAGGCTTTGAATGAAGAGGGATGAAGCGAGCCGACGGGTTGTCGTGATCGGTGCCGGACTGGGCGGTCTCTCGGCTGCGCTGTCACTGGCGGCCGACGGGTACGAGGTCGAGGTCTTCGAGAAGAACGACCGGCCGGGCGGTAAGTTGAATGTCCTCCAGACACGGGGATTCTCATTCGACCTCGGCCCGTCCATCCTCACGCTGCCACAGTACTTCGAACGGCTTTTCGAGCGCCACGGGCGCCGGATGGCCGACTACGTGACGATCCGGACGGTCACCCCGCACTGGCGAAACTTCTTCGAAGACGGCACCCGGATCGACCTGTTCCCAGACCCCGAGGAAACCGTATCGCGCAACACCGGCCTCTCGAGTGACGACGCGTCCGACCTGAAGGCGTTCCTCGCCTATTCGAAGCGTCTGTACGACCGGGCGGAACCGGCTTACTTCGACCGGGGGCTCGACACGCTGTGGCGAATGGTCCGGTTTTACGGTCTTTCCGCGACACTGCGCGACTTCGACGTCTTCTCCAGCATGGACGGCGGCGTCAGACGCCACGTTCGCAACGGCTACCTGCGCAGTATCCTGAACTACTTCATCAAGTACGTGGGTTCTTCACCCTACGATGCACCGGCCGTCCTGAACCTGCTGCCACACGCCCAGTTCGCCTACGGTTTGTGGTACGTCGACGGCGGGATGTACGGGCTCGCCCGGGCGCTGGAGCGGTTGGCAAACGAGGTGGGCGTGCGGATGCACCTCGGCGCGGAGGTGGCCGGGCTTATACCCTCCGACGGACGCGTCACCGCGGCGGAACTGGCCGACGGCACTCGGATCGAAGGCGCGCAGTTCGTCTGCAACATGGAAGTCATCCCCGCGTACACACGCCTGCTCGGGGAATCGCAGGCCTTCCTCAGGACGTTGCGGAGGTTTGAGCCGGCCTGCTCGGGACTGGTCCTGCATCTCGGGACGGACCGCGAGTATCCGCAACTGGCGCACCACAACTTCTTCTTCTCACGCGATCCGAAGAAGCACTTTGCGGATGTATTTCACCGTAGGGTCCTGCCGGAGGACCCGACGCTTTACGTGGTCGCTCCCGCTCGAACCGATCGCTCCCAGGCCCCGGACGGGTGCGAGAATATCAAAGTCTTGCCGCACATCCCGCATTTGCAGGACCGGCGCTTCACCGCAGAGCAATATGGAAGCCTACGGGAGCGCGTGCTGGACAAACTGGAACGTATGGGACTTCCCGATCTGCGTCGGCACATCGTGGTGGAGGACATGTGGACGCCCGAGGACATCGAACGGCGGTACTATTCCAACCGCGGGGCCATCTACGGCGTCGTGGCAGACCGCTGGAAGAACATGGGACTGAAGGCGCCGAAGAAGAGCACGAAGTACCCGAACCTGTACTTCGTCGGGGGGAGTGTCAACCCCGGCGGAGGCATGCCCATGGTTGTCCTCTCGGGGCAGCAGGTGCGCGACCTCATCATTTCGGAGACCAAGGGGATGTAACCGGGAGAACCATGCCATGGCTAAGGCACTCATCGGCATGATCGGCGCGGGACCGGGCGGTCTGGCAGCCGCGATGATCCTTGCCCATCGCGGGTTCGAGGTTTCGGTCTTCGAACGGGAAGCCTTCGTCGGCGGCCGGAACTCCGAACTCAAACTGGGACCTTACAGTTTCGACGTGGGTCCCACGTTTCTGATGATGAAGTTTCTGCTCGACCAGATTTTTGCGGAGACCGGCCGGCAGACCGAGGACTACCTCGACTGTCCGCGCCTGGAACCGATGTACGAACTGGCGTTCGACACGTTCTCCATCCGCGCCACGACCGACCGCGAGCGGATGGAAGCGGAGATCGAACGGGTGTTCCCGGGGCACGGGGGCGGCCTTGACTATTTCCACAAGGTGGAACACGAGCGTTTCAAGCGGATGTACCCGTGCCTTCAGAAGGATTACGGTCACCTGCGGGCGCTGTTGGCGCCGGTGTTTCTGCGTGCACTGCCGCACCTCAGCCTGGGCAAGTCGATCTTCCGGGTACTGGGCAGGTACTTCGAGCCGGAGCGATTGCGGCTTGCCTTCACCTTCCAGTCGAAGTACCTCGGGATGTCGCCGTGGGACTGTCCGGGCGCGTTTGCGTTAATCCCCTACATCGAGCACAAACTCGGCATTTATCACGTCATGGGCGGTCTTCACCGCATGTCGGCAGCCTTCGGCCGGGTGCTTCAGGAAGAGGGTGGCACGCTGCGCCTGGAAACGCCGGTGCGCCGGCTGATCCTGGACGGACGCAAGGTCGGCGGGGTCGAACTGGCCGACGGAAGTCGCGTCATGACCGATGCCGTCGTCATCAACGCCGACTTTGGCCACGCGATGACGACCCTGGTTCCCGACGGCGTGCTGCGGCGCTACCGGGCCGACAGACTGCGACAGCACGAGTTCTCCTGCTCGACCTACATGCTCTACCTGGGGCTGGATACACTGTATCCGCTCGCGCACCACAAGATCATGTTCGCGAAGGACTACGCGAGGAACCTGCGCGAGATCAGCCGCGAGAAAGTCCTGTCGCAGGATTTCTCACTTTACGTCCGCAACGCCTCGGTGACCGACTCGTCGCTGGCACCGGCGGGACATTCGGCGGTTTACGTCCTCGTTCCCGTGCCCAACAATTTGGGCAACCTGGACTGGGAGCGCGAGTCCCCCGCATTCCGCGAGAGAGTCCTTGACGTCATGGAAGAACGCGGGGGCATGAACGACCTGCGGGCTCACATCCGCGAGGAGTTCGTCATTACGCCGAACGACTGGCAAGAAAAGCGGGGCGTCTACCTCGGTGCGACATTCAACCTGGCCCATACGCTGGGGCAGATGCTGTACTTCCGGCCGCACAACGAGTTTGAGGAACTCCGGAACTGCTACCTCGTCGGCGGCGGCACGCATCCAGGCAGCGGCATCCCCACGATCCTTGAATCGAGCCGCATCACGTCGAACCTGATCAGTCGCCGTTGGGACGTGCCTTTTGAGCCGCCGCCACCCTTTTCAGAGGAACTCCTCGAGCTGGTTTGACGGTGCTTCTCCTTGAGACGTGCCTCCCTGGATAGCCCGTCCCCGCCCCCCGCGCGCAGCGCATTTGCAGCGCGCGGCCCGTCGTCCGGTTCGAGTGGACGTCTCGAAGGTACGTCACGAGGCACGTCTTGCCGTCCGTCGCCATGGCGGGATGCCGGCAGGATCGAGCGTTTTGCCGGTCCGCGGCTCGATGCGAGCGCAGTAAACATCTGCCGTCGGGCTGTCCACCTGTCGGGAGCCGTCGGACCAGGCCACCAGGTACACCGTTTTCCCGAGGGCGACCGCAGGTTGGCGCTGGAGGCGTCTCCCCTCTCGCTCACACTCAGGAGCCACCGGCGCGAATGCAGATGCCTGCAGGTCTCCGGGCGCCTCGCCGGAGCCCGCGGGGGAAGTCAGGAGCATGAGCAGTGCCCCGGCCGCGAGATGCCCCACGCGAACCGCCC
>CAZNSB010000163.1:6951-10201 GCA_964575155.1 uncultured Planctomycetaceae bacterium
GAACCGCCCAGGCAACCGGCGCGCCCCTGCTTGAGTTGCGGACCTGCAAGTCAGTCCTCCCGGGCAAAGGTGAACAGGACGACCCACCCGCACCAGCCGTAGCTGCCGGTGAGGAGATACAGGCGTCTCTGCTCGTCGAGACACTGGACCGCCGCCATCCGACGCCAGCGCTCGTCGGAAACGCCTCCTCCGGTCTTGCGATGTGGCCTGAACGTGCCATCGCGGTGGAGCGACAGGACCCGGCCGTTACTGATCCGCCGCGGCACCGATTCATCGCCGCCGCAGGTGTAGATCACGGAGGCGTCGGGCGAGTAGACCACGAGGACCGTGTGAAAACCGCTCTCCAGCGGCAAGGGACCATCCAATCCGGCGTCGCGCCGGCCGGTGCCAGCAAACCGTTCGGCCTTGCCGGAGCGGGTGTCGAACCGTAGAAGGTCCGGCCCGCCGCCGGGCATCCAATAGAAGACGCCGTCGAGCGTAATGTGCGACCCGCCCACGTGCCAGTCGTGGATTGCCGTCTTGGGCCCGAGCGTCTGACGCAGTTCGTCCGTGTCGGCGAGGAGCGTCGCCTTGCCATCCCGGATCAGGTGGATACCGCCATGCGTGGCGAAGTAGACCGCCCCGTCGGGCGTCAGGGCAAAGCGGGAAGCGCAGCCCACCTTCATCCCGCGAGCGGGGATCCACTCGCCCTTGGCGGGCATGCGGTCGCCACCACCCGCGACGGTCGTGGCGTACCACGTGCCGTCGGGCCGCCGCGCGATTCGCCGCAGCCGGCCAGCCATCGCTTCGGAGACGTACACGTTCCCGGCCGCGTCGCAGCGAATGTCGGTATCGCTGTACCCGCCGACGCCGAAATCAAACTGCGCCTGGTCGGCCGGCCCGTCGCGGCAGCCGCGCGTCCCGTCGCCCGCGAAGATCCTCGCGACGCCGTCGCGAATGCGGAAGATGAGCGAGTTGTTCGGGTCCACCTGGTAATAGTCGCCGCTGGGCCCGAAGGTCCCGCCCTTCTCGCCGTCCCACGACTTGAGGGCTTCGCGGGCCGGGCCGCAGAGGACAAGTGCGTCGGGTGGCGGACTGGGTTCTCTCACAAAACCTGCATCAAATCACGGGGAGGGGGTCAGGAAGCCCCAGGCGTTGGCAAACTTGCTCGCGACCAGAAACGCCATGCCGATCGTGGAGGCACTGAAGAACACGGCGACGATCGCGAAGGACGTCCGGGCGCACGCGGAGCCACGACCCCCGCCGTAGCGGCACCTCAGGAGCTCGACCCCTGTCATCGCGCCCGTTCCGCGATGACGGCCCGCGCAAGGAAGTGCCCGCGGCACCGCCACTCACGATACGCCCACACGCGATCTCCTTCCCGGCCGCCCTGGTCAGGATGGAAGGAGCAATTGAGAGGGTCAGCAGCCCAGTGGACGCTTCGTCCGCTCGCCTCCCCCAAGGATACGGTATTGGCCTTGACGTTCGGCACGACCCGCTTGCCCGTCTTCCTGTTGGCAAAGGACGCTCCACGGTCGGCTGGAGACCACGCGGCCTCAGGCACGTCCTGAGGGCGGATCTTCCCGCAGAGGATGCTCTCTCCGTCTTCGGCCGCATACATGTAGTGGCCGGTCTCGACGTTCCTGATATAGAAGTGCTGCCCACCTGCCGGCTCCTGGATCCATTGGGTCTCCGCCTCTCCTTTCCGTCCGCCGACGACCTTGCCGTTTTTCTCACGCAGCACGAACGGGAAGTGTGGGCTGAACCGGTAGTGGAAGGGCCGATCCGGCCCGTTGGCCTTGGTTCAGGTCTGGACGGTATAGGTCACGGGCCGCTCCCCGATGTTGCTCAAGCGGGTGACAACCAACGGTTCATGGGCTGCAAGCCAGGTCTGCATTCCGGTCGGGTTGCCGCTGATCGTCACCCGACTGCGCACTTGGCCCGTTCGAGTGTCCTGCTCGTACCGGTAGCTCTCCGCGGCGGCGCCCTTGCCGGCTTTGATCGTTACGCCACCCAGCGCCCGACAGCCGAAGTCGACCCGGTTCATGTACAGGGTCTGCTCCTCAGGCGTGCCGCCCATCGTCACCCCTACCTCGCCGTTACCCAAAATGGGGCCGCGCGTATAGGACTCGGTGACGACACCTTCAGGCAGTAAGGTGTAGATGCCTGTGGCCTGCCGCAAGAGGGCGCTCAGGTCCTCGTCGGCAAGAGTGCTGAGACACACTCCAAGGAAAAGGGAGACACAATGGCACGCCGTGACGCGGACCGCCTGACTCGTCATCGCACCGGTCACGGCACAGACTGCGGCCGCGACAGTGCCGGCGAAGAGCACGGTCGCGCAACGCTGCTGGCAGACGACCCGCGCCACGTCGGAAGCGGATCTCCTTCGCCCGACCTCCACCTTCACGCACCCGCCCCTGCGCCCTTGCCTCGGGCCAGGGGTGGGACTAGGATGCGAATCAGGCTAGCAGGAGAAGGCTGTCAATGAAACCCGTTGTCGTGTTGCTCGCGTGCGTGATGCCGGCCGGTCTAGCCTTCGCGGCACAAGAGGACCGTGCTATGCGGGATGAGGCCCGGCGAATCGTCTCGCGACATAAGGCAGTGTTTACGCAGCCGCCGCGACGGATCCCCAGCAGGACCCAGACCGATGCGCCGCTGCTGGGCAACGGCGACATGGGCGCGGCTCTGGGTGGCCCGCCGGAGGCCCAGCGCCTCTGGCTGTGCAAGAACGACTTCTGGCGGCTGAAGTCGAAACACAGCACATCCGGGCCCCGCGTGTTCGGCGGGATTGACGTGAGCATCCCCGAACTTGAGGGCGCTGGCTACCGCGTCGAGCAATCGCTCTGCGAGGCCGTCACGAAGGCAGAATTCACCAAGGATGACCTCACCGTAGAGATGCGCGCGTGGGTCGCGGCCACGGAGAATATGCTCGTCGTCAGACTCCGTGCCGAAGGCAAGGCCGTGGAGGCGTCCGTCAAACTTGCCCCGGCCGCGGGGGGCGGTAGCGACCACGAGACCGGCAGCGCCGGCGGCGTGCATTGGGCGGTCCGCAAGTTTGTGCATGACGTGGATATCCCCTCTGGCGCCGCCGCAGCCATGAAACGGCTCGGGGCGGACGCGCTGTCTTTCACGCTGCAACCGGGCAAGTCGATAACGATCGTCACCGCCATGCGAAGCGTATTCAAGAGCAAGACCTATGTCGCGGACGCCCGCAAGGCGGTCGCGGACTTGGACGAGGCAAGTCTGGAGAGACTTTGGCAGGCCCATACGG
>CAZNSB010000164.1:0-10182 GCA_964575155.1 uncultured Planctomycetaceae bacterium
CGTGAGCGGCTCCCAGGCCAAGCTGGGCCCGATCATCGGCCAGGTCCGGGGCAAGACGGTCCTGATGATGGACGACATGATCACCACCGCGGGGACGGTGACCAGCGCCGCCGAGCGCTGCAAGCAGGAGGGCGCCAAGGCCGTCTATGTCGGCGCCACCCACGGGGTCTTCTGCGGCCCCGCGATCGAGCGGCTGGAGGCGGCGCCCATCGAGGAGGTCGTGGTGACCAACACGATCCCGATCCCCGAGGCGGTCTCCAGCGGCCCCAACAAGATCAAGATGCTGTCGGTGGCGGACCTGATCGGCGAGGCCATCCACCGCATCCACACCGACGAATCGGTAAGCAGTCTGTTCCTGTAGGCGCGCCCCCCGCTGGCGGCGGGGGCCAGGCCCGAAGCCGGAGAACGAAACGATGGCAACGCTAACGCTGAGCGGGCGGGAGAAGCTGGGCACGCGGGCGGCGCGCAGGCTGCGAGCCGAGGGCCTGGTCCCGGGCATCATCTACGGCCACGGCGAGGCCAACCGGCCGGTCGCCATGGCCCGGCACGACATCGAGCTGGCGATCCAGCACGGCGAGCGGCTGATCCGCGGCGAGGTGAGCGGGAAACAGGAGAACTTCCTCATCAAGGACGTGCAGTACGACTACCTGGGCCAGAACGTCCTGCACGTGGACCTGGCGCGGGTGAGGCTGGACGAGCGGGTGGAGGTGACGGTGCCGATCGAGCTTCGCGGCACGCCGGTGGGCGTGGACAGCGAGGACGGGGTGCTGACCAAGCTGCTGCCGGAGGTGAGGCTGGAGTGCGTGGTCACCAGCATCCCCGAGGAGATCCGGGCCTCGGTGGCGGCCCTGCACGTGAACGAGTCGCTGCGGGTGGCCGACCTGGAGCTGCCCGAAGGCGTGAAGGTCCTGGAAGAGCCTGAGACGGTGATCGCCTCGGTCACCGTGGTGGCCGAAGAGGAAGCCGCCCCCGCCGAGGAGGCCCCCGAGGTCGCCGAGCCGGAGGTCATCGGCGAGAAGCCCGCCGAGGAAGAGGCCACCGGCAAACCGCAGCGGGAGAGAGACTGACCCGGCTGCCGGAAGCCTCACCCCCCCCCGCCGGGTCGGCACCCGGGGCCGGGCCGCCAAGCCAAGAGGTGCAGGTTGGCCGGCGAGGCCGACACAAGAAAACTGGTCGTCGGGCTGGGCAACCCCGGGCTGCGTTACCGGAAGACGCGGCACAACGTCGGGTTCATGGTGCTGAAGGAGTTGCGCCGGCGATGGGAGTTCGGTCGCGGAAAGGCGAAGTTCCACGCCCGCGTCTGGGCCGGTCGCATCGGCCCGGCGCCGGTCACGCTGGTGGCGCCGCGGACGTACATGAACCGTTCCGGCCTGGCCGTCGCCGAAGCGCTGGCCTTCTACCGGGCCGAGGCGTCGCTGGCGCTGGTGGTGCTGGACGACCTGGCGCTGCCGGCGGGTCGGCTGCGAGCGCGGGCGGGAGGCTCCGCCGGCGGGCACAAGGGCCTGAAGGACGTTCTGAGCGCGCTGGGCGTGGCGGATGTACCCCGGCTTCGGATCGGGATCGGCGCCCCGCCGGAAGGCGTGGACGCCGTGAAATACGTGCTGACGAGGTTCGCGAAGGACCAGGAGCAGGCCCTGGCCGAGGCGATCGGGCGGGCGGCCGACGCCGTCGGCGACTGGGTCGCCAAGGGCATGCCCTACGTGATGGATCATTACAACGCCCCGGACGAGAACACATGAGTTAAGGATGCGGAAGGAAAGCATGAAGACCTACGAAGGGATGTTCCTGCTGGACGCGGGGGATCAAGGCCTGGAGACGATCGCCGCGCCCGTCCGCGACGTGCTGGCGCGGGTGGACGCGGAGGTGCTGGTGTTGAAGCCCTGGGACGAGCGTCGGCTGAGCTACCCCATCAAGGGCCGGAAGCGCGGCATGTACGTGCTGACGTACTTCCGGGCCGATCCCGTCCAGATGGCCGAGCTCCAGCACGAGATCCACCTGAACGACAAGATCGTCCGCGCCCTGCTGCTGTCGGCCGACCACCTCCCCCAGGAAAAGATCCAGGCGGAAACGCCGGCGACGCTGACCCAGGCCAGGCGAGCCGCCGCCGAGGCCCAAAAGGCCGCCAAGGCCGCCGCCGAGGCCGAGAAGGCCGCCGAGGCCCAAAAGGCCGCCAAGGCCGCCGCCGAAGCCCCGGGCGACGAGCCCCCCCAGGCGGACGGGCCTGCGGAGGGCCGGAGGCCCCGGCCGGAACGCTCGGAACACAAGCCGGACGCACCCGAAGGAGACGCCAGCAAGCAAGACGACAAGGCGTAGCGGCGGAGCGGGACGGTCCAACACGCCGCTACAAGAAAGCGGGAGTGAACCATGGCCAACTATAACAAGGTGATCCTGGTCGGAAACCTGACGCGCGACCCCCAGTTGTCGTACCTGCCCTCGCAGACGCCGGTCTGCGAGTTCGGGATCGCAGTGAATCGCCGCTGGCGCGGGGCCAGCGGCGAGCAACGGGAGGAGACCTGCTTCGTCGACTGCCGCTGCTACGGCAAGTCGGCGGAGACCTTCAACCAGTATATGTCCAAGGGCCAGCCGGTGCTGGTGGAGGGGCGGCTCCAGTTCGACACCTGGGAAGGCCAGGACGGGCAGAAACGGTCCAAGCACCGGGTCTTCGTGCAGAATTTCCAGTTCCTCGGCGGCCCGCGGCGCGACGCCTCCCCTCCGAGACCGGCCCCGCCGCCTCCGGCCGCGCCGCCTCCGGCCCCGCCGCCTCCGGCCCCGCCGCCGGAGCCCCAGCCGGAGGAGCCGGCCCCGCCGCCTCAGCCCCCCCCCGGCGACAACATCCCGTTCTGAACGGCAGTGACGGCACAGATTGCCCGGATCGAAAGGGCGAATCAGCGGTTTTCGCGGGCCGATCGGCGGCCCGCGCCGGCCGCGGCAACTCGGGCAGTTCGTGAAGGAAGGACACGACGTATGGCCAGACCGAAACCGAAACCGAAATCGAGATTTGGCAAAGGAAGAGGCAGGTCGCCCCGGCGGCGCAAGTCGCGCTATCGCGAGCAGACCAAGTGCCGCTTCTGCCGGGACAAGGTCAAGGAGATCGACTACAAGGAGGTCCCCGCCCTCCAGAAGCTCACCACCCAGCAGGGCAAGATCTTCTCCCGGAAGCGCAGCGGGAACTGCGCCCGCCATCAGCGCAGCGCCCGGCGGGCCATCAAGCGCGCCCGCTTCCTGGGGCTGATGCCCTACCTGACGTGAGCAAAGGGGCTACCCGCCATGAAAGTGCTATTGCGCCGCAACATTCGCAAGCTCGGGGGCATCGGGGACGTGGTGGAGGTCCGGGCGGGGTACGCCCGGAACTACCTGATTCCCCACGGCCTGGCGCTGGCGCCGACCGAGGCCAACCTCAAGGCCATCGAGGCCGAGAAACAGGCCTACCTCCAGGAGCTCGCCCGGGAGCGGGCCGCCGTCCAGCAGCGGGCCAAGCTCCTGGAAGGCAAGGAGTTCACGATCATCGCCCGGGCGAACGAGGAGGGGCACCTGTACGGGTCGGTGGGCCCGGCGCAGATCGCCGCCGCCGTCGGGAAGGACGGGTTCCTGGTCGACCCGGAGAACATTGTGCTTGACGAGCCGATCCACAGGCTGGATAAGTACGAGGTGCCGGTCCAGTTCGCCGAGGACGTGCGGGCCCACATTGCCGTGTGGGTGGTCCCGCCGCGCGAGCCCGAAGGGACCGGCGACGAGCGCGCGCCCCCCGCCGGCGAAGAGGCGCCCGACCCGGGGCAGGCCCCGCCGCCGGAAGCCGACGACCGGACCGGCCGGCAGTTGCCGTAGCGATGTCACGGCAAGTATTCGCAGCAAGCCAGGGAAGGCGATGACCGCGACAGATCCTTCCGGCAGTGGAAACGTTGCCCCCTCCGGCGGAGGCGGCGAGGAGGCGGCGCTGGCGCCGGCCAGGGCCGCCGCACGCATGACCGACGCCGTCGCCCAGCGCGTCCTGCCTCACTCCCTCCAGGCCGAGGTCTGCGTCCTCGGGTCCATGATCCTCGACGCCAACACCATCGACATCGTCGTCCACATCACCCAGACCGACGACTTCTTCCGCCCGGGACACCGCATCGTCTACGATGCCCTCTGCCGAATGCACGGGGAGGGCAAGCCCATCGACCTGGTGACCCTCAGCGAGGAGCTTCAGCACGGCAAGCTGCTGGAGCGGGCGGGGGGGACGGACTACCTGATCCGGCTGGCGGAGGGCGTGCCGAGCACGGCCAACGCGGAGTACTACGCCCGGCTGGTCCGCGACAAGGCGCTGCTGCGGGGGCTGATCGCCGCCAACCAGCAGATCGTCCAGGACGCCTACGACAGCGAGGACGACCCCGCCGTCGTCATCGACCGGGCAGAGCACACCATCTTCGAGATCGCCTCCCGACAGATCGGCGACCACGCCGTCGGGCTGGAGGGCCTCCTCCAGCACACCTTCGAGACGCTCTCGGCCGCCGACGGCTCCCTGGTCACGGGCGTGGCCACCGGGTACTACAAGCTCGACGAGCTGACCTGCGGGCTCCAGAACAGCGAGATGATCGTGGTCGCGGGGCGGCCCTCGATGGGGAAGACCGCGCTGGCGTGCAACATGGCCGAATACATGGCCGTCGAGGACGGGCGGGCGGTGCTGCTGTTCAGCCTGGAAATGTCCAAGGAGCAGCTCGCCCAGCGATTCCTCTGCTCCCGGGCCAAGTTCAACTCGATGCGCCTGCGGCGCGGGAACATCTCCGCCGAGGACTGGACGCACCTCCAGATCGCCGCCGGGGACCTGGAAAAGGCCCCCATCTTCATCGACGACTCCGCCGAGCTGAACATCCTCCAGCTCCGGGCCAAGGCCCGGCGGATGAAGGCCAGCCACGGCATCCAGTGCGTGCTGGTGGACTACCTCCAGTTGATGACCCCCATGGGCAGCGCCCGCAAGGACCCCCGGCACCAGCAGATCGCCGACATGTCCCGGGCCCTCAAGGCCCTCGCCCACGAGCTGAAGCTCCCCGTCGTCGTCCTCAGCCAGCTCAACCGCGCCGCCGAGGGACGCGAGGGCCACCGCCCGCGGATGAGCGACCTCCGCGAGAGCGGCGCCATCGAGCAGGACGCCGACGTGGTCGTGCTCATCCACCGCGAGGACTACTACCACCGCGGCGAGGTCGACTACGACCCCACCGGCGTCACCGAGGTCATCGTCGCCAAGCAGCGCAACGGGCCCATCGGCACCGTCCCCCTGACCTTCCTCCAGGACTGCGTCCGCTTCGAGAACTACGCCTCCGAGGAGGTCTACGGCTTCTGAGCGCCGGCGGGCCCGCCCGGGGGAAGGACATTCACCGCCGATAACCCCACTCTTTCCGCGCGCTCTTTCACCAGCCCCCCGCGGGAGCGGGGGGTCCTCATCCGCGGGGCGCTACTTCCCCGCGAAGCACAGGACCTTGCCGTCGATCGTGGCCAGGTACAGCCGGCCGTCGGCCGCGGCCAGACCGTCCCAGACCGGGCCGAACGCGAGCTTGTACTCGGCGAGCTTCTCCCCGTCCCCTGCGGCGACGGCCCGCAGGAGGGCGCCTCTCTTCCCGGCCAGGGCGGCGGCCTGCTCGAGGAGCTTCGGGCGGGTCTCGCCCCGGCCGTGGCGGGTGAAGACCTCCTCCTCGTCGAGGAGGTCCGGCGGGCCGGCGATGAACAGCGTCCCGCCGGCCAGGACCATCGCCCGCACGTGCAGCGGCACCTCCTGCGACCATCGGTAGGCGATCCGTCCGGGGCGTCGGGTGGGGGTTCTACTCCTCCGCGGGGGCCTTCGGCCGGTGAAGCTCATCCCGCGGCCGGACTTGCCCTGGGCAGGCTTGGCGCCGACGGCGCCGTGGTTCTTGTTTCCGGACTCGTCCCGGGCGTCGCCGGTGTCGAAGGAGTAGTACAGGACCAGCCTGGCGGCGCCGTCCTTGCCGGCAGCCCCCTGGTAGTGGGCCTTGACCTCGTCGGGCAAGACGCGGCCGTGGTATATCTTCACCTCGTCGACGATCCCCGTCAGCCCGACGGGCTGCGGGTCGTCGCCGACGGAGGAGCCGTCGTCGCTGCCGATCTCCATGGCCTCCTTCGGGTCCTGGGCGATGAAGCCGCCGGCCTTGGCCGAGCCCGCCAGCTCGCCGTTGACGTAGATCTGGAGCTTCTTTTCGGCGGTCAGCACGCCGGCGAGGTGGGTCCACTTGCCCACGACCTCTTCCCTGGCGGCGACGGCGTGCAGCTTCCGGTTGACTCGGACGGCGAACCGGGGCCTGCCGCCGGTCAGGAAAAGGACGTACCCGTGGGCGCCGCCGCCCCGGGCCAGGATCACCCCGTCGGCCTTGGCCGCGCGCACCCACGCCTCCACGGCCAGGCACTTGCCGGCCGGATTGAGACTCTCGGAATTGCCCACGCAGATCGCCGAGCGGGCGGGCTTGCTCGCCCCGGCCGGGGCGCTGGCCGTCGGGGCGCTCTTGCCCGCCGCGAACAGGTGATACTCCATCGGCGTCGTCCACCTGAAGTACTCGGGTCTTCGCCCGTAGCCGTAGACGCAAGACTCATCGAAGACGAGGATGCGTCCGGCGGGTGCGTACTGCCCGGCCTTGTAGTACCCGCCGGCCCCGGAGAGGGGGGTCTTTCCGAACATCCAGTACGACCGGTGGAACCAGGTGCCGTCGAGGAAGCCGGTCGTGCCGAACAGGTGCGCCCCCTCGCCGGCCTGTCGGGCGGGGTCGGCGGGGGTGACGATCTCGGTGCGCTTTCCGGCCAGGTCGAAGCGCTGCGATCGCATGTAGACGCAGCGCCCGTCGGATGAGAGGACGTCGGGCAGCGCGGCGGGCATGTTGAGGCCCCTGATCTTGGCCTGGAGGCCCTTGCCGGTCTTGGGGTCGCGGTGGTCCAGGACGGTCTCGGAGAGCTTGCCTCCGGTCTTGGGATCGAGCCGGCAGAGGCGCATGCCGCCGTCGAGGAACATCGACCTGCCGGCGAGGCAGTAGACCACCCCGCCCTCGACCAGCACGCTGCCGTGGGCCGGCCAGACCGACTCCAACTGCTCGAACGCCGCCAGCCGCTTGTCCGCCGGGGCCGCCCGGAAACGCCACATCAGCTTCCCGTCGGATCCGCGGAGGCAGTACACCGACCCGTCGGCCGAGCCGAACAGGACCCGGCCCTGGTAGACCGTGGGCGGGGAGTCGACTCGCCCGCCAGCGGTGTAGCTCCAGAGGGCCTGCCCGGACGCGGCGTCGAGGGCGTGCACCGTGTGGGCCTCGACGCCGGCGACGAAGAGCTTCCCGCCGGCGACGACCACGCTGCTGAGCGTCCCGCCCAGGTCGGCCTGCCAGGTGCGTTTCAGCTCCGCGGGGACGGGCGTCCTGGTGAACCCGCTCCGCGCCGGGTCGTGGCGATACGTGGGCCAGTCGGCCTGGCCGGGGGGGGCGGCCTCGGCCGCGGCCGAGTACGCCGGGCCCCGCTCCAGCCGGTCCTCCTCGGAGACCTTCCCCGGCGGGCGCCCCGGGTCGCCGGCGGGGGCGAGGGCGTTGAACCCGTACAACTTGGAGATGATGTAGCAGGCACAGTCGTGCGGCGGGGCGTAGACGAGCCCGTTGCAGGGCATGACCCCGTAGAGGCACCCGCCGCGGACCCAGTGGTGGATGGTCCAGTCCTTCTTGCGGACGTCGACGAACTCGATGCCGGTCCTCGACGGCAGCAGGTACCTCTCGGTGGCCTTGCTCCGGTAGCAGCGGTGGTGGAACCAGTAGGTCTTGACGCCGGGTGGGAACTGGCGCTTGACCTGGCCGGTCCTCAGGTCCCGGCCGGTGAAGAGGCCGGAGTCCCTCCCGCCGGCGACGGCGCCCGCCCACGCCAGGCCGTCCACGACGAGGAGGTCCTCGGGGCTGTTGTGCCCGCCGCGCGGGTGAGGGGCCTTCCACAGCGTCTTACCGGTCTTGGCCGACAGCGCCGTCATGGACCGGTTCCCGCCGGCGAACAGCACCACGTCCTCAACCACCACCAGGGTGGGCCCGAAGCAGGTGGGGATGGGCGAGCGCCGCCCCACCGCCTCGGAGCGCCACGCCTGCTCGCCGGTGGCGCGGTCCAGGCGGACGACCCGCTCGCCGTCGTGGAAGAACACGCCCCCCGCGTCGGCCGCCAGCGTCAGCGGGACCACGGGCACCTTTTTCTTCCAGAGGACTTCCCCCGTCTCGGCGCGGGCGGCCACGATCTGCCGCTCCTTCCGGTCCCACGGCCAGCCGCGGGCGACGCGGCTCTTGGCCTGGCCGACGTTCCTGTGCACGGGGCGGTAGCCCTTGTGCTGGGGGTCTTCGTTGACCAGCAGGAAGAGATCGCCGCCGGCGGCGAGGACCTCCTCGGCGGCGCGGGTGCCGTCGTAGGTGCGGACGGTCCGCCCGGTGGCGGCGTCCAGGGCCGTCAGAGGCGCCTCCCGCCCCAGCGTGACGTACACCCTCTCGCCCACCGCCACCAGCCGACGCGGAAGCTGCGCCGGGCCGCTCTTGAAAGGCCACAAGTGCGTGTGCCACGAGGCGATCGACCGCTTCCACAGGACGGTGCCGTTGAAGGCGTCGCGGGCAATGAGCGACCACTTCGAGGGAAGCTGCACCGAGGCCGTCGGCCCCTCGTCGAAGATGTAGAAGATCCGCCCGCCCGCCGAGACCAGCGCGCTCATGCTCGCCATGCGGTCGTGATGCCGCGACCACCGCGGGCTGCCCACCCACTGGAGCCGACGCGGCGGGCCGACGACCGAATCGCGGGCCACCGCGTTGTTGCTGGCGTCGTGCAGGTAGTGCGTCCACTCGTCGATCTCCCTCGGCCGGGGCTTGACGGTCTTGACCCACTCCTCGCCCTCCCTGACGTAGGCCACGCCCCGGGGCGCCAGGACGCGCAGGACCTCCCGCATCGGGACCTCGCCCAGGTCCTCGGCGACGAGGAGGTTGACGAGGTTGTCGATGTAGGGCAGGCGGGGGCCCGTGAGTCGGTCCACCGCGACCTTGCGGTAGACGCCGAGGGAACGGAGGTGGCGGCGGGCGGCCTGGACCCGGGCGGCGTCCGCCTCCAGCCCGTGGACCAGGTAGCTGTCGGAGGCGCGGAGGGCGGCCGTCAGCCTGCCCTCGCCGCTGCCGACGTGGACGATCAGCCCGCCCTTGACGCCCGTGGCCTCGAGCGCCCGTCGGGCGAGGGCGCCTTCGCCCGGGGCGTCGGCGGCTTCGGCGGCCGGGACGAGGCCCGCGGCCGACGACAGCGCCATCGCGCACCCAATGCACCCGCCGAACCGGCCGAACCGCTGCGCTCCCCTGAACATGGCATCACTCCTTGTTGGCAGCCCTCCCTTCGGATTCTGCCAGCTTGCCACCGGAAAGCCAGAGGAAAACGCCGCACCCGGCCCCGGCCCAGACGCGGGCGCCAGGCTTGCCCGGCCCGTGCATCGACGGTAGCATCGCCCCGGCATGAACGTGATCCTGATCATCTGCGACACGGTCCGATGCGACTACTGCGGCTGTTACGGCAGCGGGTGGGTCCAGACGCCGCACATTGACGCGCTGGCAGGGCGGTCGGCGAAGATGACGAACTTCTACACCGCCAGCTTCCCCACCGGGCCCATGCGGAAGGACGTACACTCGGGGCGGTTCACCTTTGCCTACACCGACTGGAACCAGGCGCGCGGCGACGACGAGATCCTGCTCGCCGAGGTGCTTTCCGCCGCCGGCGTGCGGACCGCCCACATCGGCGACACGTTCAACAGCCCGCAGTTCCGCTGCGGGTTCCGGGACGAGCAGACCGTCCCGTTCTGGGCGGCGAAGCTGGAGGAGATGCCCGCGGAGCTTCCCCTGCCGGCCGATCCGCGGAAGCTGCGGTTCCCGATGGCGTACGCCCAGAAGATCGCCCGGAACGCGGCGGCCTGGGACGGCGAGTGCGAGCGGCGGGCGGCCCGGACGATGCTCGCCGCCCACCGCTGGCTGGAGGATCGCTGCGGCAGCGCGGAGCCCTTCTTCCTCTGGGTCGACACCTTCGACCCCCACGAGCCGTGGGACCAGCCTCGATACTACACCGACCTCTACGACCCGGACTACGCCGGCGACGAGCTGACCGAGCCGGCCTACGAACCGGCCTACTACGCCTCGGCGGAGGAGATCCGCCACATGCGCTGCATGTACG
>CAZNSB010000165.1:0-10168 GCA_964575155.1 uncultured Planctomycetaceae bacterium
AACAACAACCGGGCCTCGCAATCACCGCCCAAACTGTTGAAGATGGGTTTGACGTCCTCGCAAGAGAGATTCGCACGGACATATCGCAAATGGTCGAGGAGGGGCACGACGATCAGGCCCTGTTGCGTGAGCTGGAGCGTGTCGAGGCCGGCGGGTCGCTGGACGCGCTGGCCGAGTTCCAGCAGGAGCTGTGGGCCAGGCCCTCGCCGCCGGAGTTCCCCTACGACGAGCCGAACGACTGGGATTCCGTCGCCGCCTGTTTTCCCGATCCGTCGACACGCGTCCGGCTGGGTGGGGGCGAGGCGGACCTCGCCGACCGGCTCCTGGCCGCCTGGCAGGGGCGGTGCGCCGGGTGTCAGCTCGGCAAGGGCCTCGAGGGCGCCTGGCCGGGGGAGGTCAGAGAGGTGCTGGGCGCGGTCGGCTCCTGGCCGCTGGTCGACTACATGAGGCCCGTCAGCGACGAACAGGCCGAGAGACTGTCGGCCGGCAGCGAGGCTTTCAGGCGCCACTACCGCAAGGACCTCACGCGGGGCAACTTCGACTGCGTTGCGCCCGACGACGACATTCACTACTCTATCGTCGGCCTGGGGACGCTCGAGCGCCACGGCCGGGACTTCACCCCGGCCGAGGCCATTGAGACCCTCATCGAGCTGACGCCGGCCTCCAGCGTGTTCGCCTCGGGCAGGAACATGTTCCGGACCTATCTCTTCGGGCTGCCCTCGCCGGTGACGGCCGTCTTCGGCAATCCCTGCCGGCAGTCGCTGGGGGCGCAGATCCGCTGCGACCCGTTCGGCTGGGCCGCGCCGGCCAACCCGCCCCTGGCGGCGAGGATGGCCTTCAACGACGCCGTCGGTTCCCAGGTGCGCAACGGCATCTACTCGGGGATCTTCTTCGCCGTGGTGATCGCCGACGCCCTGGCGCGGGGGGAGGCGGCGGGGGCGATCGACACGGCCGAATCGTACGTTCCCCCCAGGTCGCGCTTCGCCGAGATGGTCCGCTTCGTCAAGGGCGCCTGCCTCGCCGCGGACGACTGGGATCAGGTCAACGCTGCCATCTACGAGAAGTACGACCGCGCCTACGGACGGCGCGAGAGGGCGGCGATGAACCACTGCCTCCCCAACGCCGCCATCGTGCTGATGGCTTTGCTCATGGGCGACGGCGACTTTTCCCGGACGATCGGGATCGCCGTCTCCGCCGGCCGGGACACCGACTGCAACGGCGCGACGGCCGGGTCGATCATGGGCTGCACGCTGGGCACAAGGGGCATACCGCCCCACTGGACCGACTGCCTCAACGACACCGTCCGCACCCACCTGAAGGGCATGTCCCAGTTGCGAATCTCCGAACTGGCCCGGCGGACGGCTGAGGTGGCCCGGGGGAACGTCAGGCGGGAAGGGGCGTAGCGGGTCCGTCCCGGCCGGGGCATTTGCGGTGGTTTATGGCGACGGGGGGGGGTAAGGTATCCCTCGCTTTCCTGGAGACGGGACGTGACGGCCGAGCCTGAACCCATGCGAGCGGTCTTCGGCGAGGCGCTCTGCGAGCTGGCGGAGGCGTTCCCGGAGATGGTGGTGCTGGACGCGGACGTCTCGAGCAGCACGCAGACGCGGCGGTTCGGGGAGGTTCACCCGGAGCGCTTCTACAACTTCGGCGTGGCCGAGGCCAACATGGTGTCGGCGGCGGCGGGGATGGCGACGTGCGGGCTGATCCCGGTGGCGTCTTCGTTCGCGTTCCTGCTGGCGGGGCGTGCGGCGGACCCGGTGCGCAGCCAGGTGGCTTACGCCCGGCTGAACGTGAAGCTGGCGGGGGGGTACGCGGGGCTGAGCGATCATGCCGACGGGGCCAGCCACCAGTCGGTGATGGACCTGGCGGTCATGCGGGCCCTGCCGAACATGACCGTGCTGGTGCCCTCCGACGCGGAGACCGCCCGGGGGGCGGTGCGGGCCATGCTCGAGCACGTCGGCCCGGTGTACCTCCGCATCTCCCGCCAGCCGGTGGGGTCGTTCCACGGCGGGGACGCCGGCTTCGACATCGGGCCGGCGCGGGTGCTGCGCGAGGGGGGCGACGTGGCCCTGGCCGTCTGCGGGACGCTGCTGGGCGAAGCCCTGGCGGCGGCCGACGACCTCGCCGCCGGAGGCGTCCGCGCCGCCGTCGTCGAGCTTGCCACGCTCAAGCCGCTCGACGCTGGAACCCTCTCGGCGGTCGCGGCGCAGACCGGCGGGGTGGTGACCATCGAGGAGCACAGCATCCACGGCGGGTTCGGCGGGGCCGTCGCCGAGGCACTGAGCGAGCGCTGCCCCGTGCCGGTGCGACGCGTCGGCATCGCCGACACCTTCGCCGAGAGCGGGCCGTACGAGGCCCTGCTCGACAAGTACGGGCTGACCGCCCCGCACATCGCGCGGGCGGCGCGGGAACTGCTGAAAGGGCGATCATGACGGCGACGCCGGAGGCGATCAAGGACGAGGCGCGGAAGCTGCTGTCGGGGTGGAAGGGCGATGCCTTCGCATTCGGCGTGGGCTGCCTGGACCGCGTGGGGCCGCTGGCCCGGGAGGTGGGGGGGCGGGCGGTGATCGCGGCGAATTCGTCGGCGTGGATGGCGCCTGCGGTCGAGGCGGTCCAGAGGTCGCTGAGGTCGGCCGGCGTCAAGATCGTCGGGCGGACGGAGGGGGCCCGCCCGAACTCCCCGCTGGAGGACGTCTACCGCATCGAGGACGGCATCCGGCAGGCGGATCCGGACGTGGTCGTGGCGGTGGGGGGGGGCTCGACGATCGACGCGGCCAAGGCCTCGGCCGTCCTTGCGGCGCTGGCGGGCGGCCGGCACGAGGTCGCCCCGTACTTCGGCGTCGGGAAGGTCACCGCGGCCCTGGAGGCCGGCGCCGCGAAGCTGCCCGCCTTCCTGGCCGTGCAGACCGCCGCCGGAAGCGCCTCCCACCTGACCAAGTACTCGAACCTCACCGACCTCGCCGCGGCGCAGAAGATGCTCATCATCGACGAGGCGATCATCCCCGCCCGGGCGGTGTTCGACTACGGGCTCACCCGCACCGCCCCGGCGGCGCTGACCCTGGACGGCGCCTTCGACGGGCTGGGACACGTCACCGAGGCGTACTGGGGCGCCGGGGCGGCGACGATCGACCGGCTGGAGGGCATCGCCGCCGCCGCCGTCGAGCTGATCGTCGCTTCCGTCGGCGACGCCGTCGCCCGGCCCGACGACCTCTCCGCCCGCGAGGGGCTGGGGCTGGGCACCGACCTGGGCGGCTACGCCATCATGATCGGCAGCACCAGCGGCCCGCACCTGAACAGCTTCTCGCTGGTGGACGTGCTTTCCCACGGCCGGGCGTGCGCCGTGCTGGAGCCTTACTACGCCGTCTTCTTCGCCCCGGCGATCGAGCGGCAGCTTCGCGTCCTGGGGGGAGTCTACGCCCGCCACGGACTGATCCGCGCCGACCTGCCCGGACTCGCCGGCCGGGAGCTCGGCGTCGCCGTCGCCGAGGGTATGATGGCCCTGTCCCGGAAGCTGGGCTTTCCCACCACGCTGGGCGAGGTCGGCTCCTTCAGCGAGGCGCACGTCGCCCGCGCCCTGGCGGCGGCCAAAGACCCCAAGCTCGCCTCGAAGCTTCAGGGCATGCCCACGCCGCTGGCGCCCGAGCAGGTGGACGAGTTCATGGGCTCGGTGCTGGCGGCGGCGACCAGCGGCGAGCTGGCCAGGATCAAGGAGCTGCCCCGGAGTCGCCCGTGACGAATGACGAAGCCGGAATGACGATTCAAGGCATGGTTCAATTGGGGGGGTGGCACAGCTTTTCAAGCTGTGTCGATGCACAGGTTACAAACCTGTGCCACTCGGAGTGAAGATGAGCGAGAGGTTCAAGATCGTCCTGGACACGGACATCGGCGACGACATCGACGATGCGATCGCCCTGTGCTTTGCCCTGGGCTCGCCGGAGTTCGAGCTTCTGGGGGTGACGGTGGTGTACGGCGACGTGGAGACGCGGGCGCGGATCGCGCGGAAGATGCTGCGGCTGGCCGGGCGCGAGGACGTGCCCGTGCGGGTGGGGTTCGAGCGCCCGCTTGGTTTCGACTGGCACCCGGGCACCGTGCCGGAGACGTGCAGCCAGCGGGCCGCCGTCGCAGACGACGACCAGCCGATCGACCGCTCCCAGGGGGCGTCGGACTTCATCGCCGAGACCGTCCGCAGGCACCCCGGGCAGGTCCACGTGCTCACGATCGGGGCGATGACCAACGTGGCGGCAGCCGTCGGCTGCGACCCCTCGCTGGTCGGGCGGATCGCCGGCGTGGTCTCCCTGGCCGGGTACCTCCCCCCGCGCGAGCGCCGGGCGGAATGGAACGTCCGCTACGACCCGCTGGCGGCGCAGGTCATCGCCGGCTGCGGCGTGGGCTGGACGGCCATCGCCGCGGACGTCCAGGGCGATAACCATTTGACGCAAAAGGAGTTTCAGGCCCTTGCCGCCGCCGCCGCCGCGCCCGCCACCGACTTCCTCCTGGACCTGATCGTGCTCATGAAGCGAAACAAGGGCGCCGGCGACCCCGGCGTCCGGGGCATCGGGGACGTGGCAGGCTGCCACGTCGCCGACGTGATGTCGATGGCGTCGCTGCTGATCCCCGAGCAGATGGACCTGACGGCGGGGACGATCCGGGTGGACGACGCGGGGGCGGTCGAGTTCGCCGCCGATCCCGCCGGCCCGCACCGCTTCGCCCTGAGGCCCCTCGCCGGCGGCGCGTATCGCCCGGAGATCCTCCGCCGACTGCTCGCCGCGAACCGGCGGAGCTGACCGGCGGCAGGCGCGCCCGGTATCTTTTCGCCGCAAGGGACAGTTGGGCGGATTTTGTGAAAAATTTCTCAAAGGAGCGTTGATCGGCCCGCGGCATGTTCTCTATAGTGAGGTGGCAGATGCGACAGTCGGAGTCGCCCGAGCCAACTCGCGGCGTTGACAGTGCGCCAGGTAACCGGAAAAGGGGAAGAGACCATGTACGCCTTCTATTCCAAGCAGGCCCTCCAAGATGGACTGAAGTATGAATTCATCGAGAAAACGTCTCTGTATGGCTGCAATGTCGGCTGGATTCCTCAAGCTCTGCGGCGGCGGCTCACGGGCGGTGAGGAGCGTCCGCACAACTGGCACCTCTCGGTTCAGAGGGAACTGGCCGAGGCGGGACGAGAAGGACAGGCCGTCCTCATCGACTTCACGCCGCGACGCCAGGAGACGCTGCTGTGCGAGCTGCAGGACATCTGGGGGCATTCGAGGCACTGGTGGACGCCGATGATGATGCGCTTGGCAGTCCTGTTGCTGGACGTCGATCGTTCAGAAGTCGACTGCACGTGCTTCCCGGTGGAACGCCCGGGCGACTGCGAGACCGTGTATTCCATCTCCTACGTCAACGGTGGCATTGAAGATGGACACTTGGCCGGACGGTGGACGCCCGGCGGGGCTAGCGCAACCAACTCCGCAGTGCTCTGGCCGAACGCCTTGGCCTACTTCATCCGCTGCATCAAGGAATCGTCCCCGGAAATCATCGCCGCAGCCGTGGGATGAATCGACAATCCCGTTGGAGACGCTTGTGACTGTGTACCAGGCTTCAAGATCGGAATTCGCAGGTTGGCTGTCGGGCCTGAAGGATCAGTCCGTGTACGTGCCGGCCGGGACCGGCCTGAACGCGTGGGTGCACCGGCTGGAAGACGACGCCCCGGACGCCCCGGCCCTGGAGCGGGCGCGGGCGGCCCAGAGCGGGAAGGGCTTCCTGCTGCCCCCGGCCGAGACGGTGGCCCGCTACGGGGAGGGCGCCAAGGCCACGGCCGTGGCCGAACGCCCCGTCGTCGTCGTGGGCGTGCGGGCGTGCGAGCTGCGGGCGTGGCAGTACCTCGACCACGTCATGCTGGAGGGAGACTTCGTCGAGCCGCTCTACCAGGTGCGCCGCCGGAACACCGCCATCGTCTCCTGCGACTGCGTGGACTGTGCCGAGACCTGCTGCTGCGTGCTGGTGGACGGGCGGCCTTACGTCGAGGGCGGCGACGGCGCCGACATCAACGTCACCGCCCTGGGAGAGACCTTCCTCGTCGAGCCGATGAGCGACCGCGGGGGCGAGCTGCTTGCCGCCGGCGGGGCCGACTGGCCGGAGGCCGCCGCCGGGCAGTTGGACCGGCGAAAGGCCTCCCGGGAGGCGATGGTGGACCGGCTGAAGACCCAGAACGCCGAGTTCAGCTACGCCGCCACCGACGAGAACCCCCCCGACCTGCCGGAAGGCGACGAAGAGGCCTGGCAGCTTCACGCCGCCGACTGCGTGGAGTGCGGGGCGTGCACGCACATCTGCCCGACCTGCCACTGCTTCTACCTCTTCGATCACCAGATCGTGCCGAAGTCGGCCGAACGCGTCCGCACCTGGGACAGTTGCCTGCTGGGCACGTATCACCGCATGGCCGGCGGGGTGAACATGAAGCTGACGCCCCGCCCGGAGCTTCGCAGCCGACTGGCCAACCGCCTCCTGCACAAGTTCGTCTATTCCCCGCAGCAGTACGGGATGCTCGGCTGCGTGGGCTGCGGGCGATGCATCGACGCCTGCCCCGGCGCGATCGACATCCGCAAGGTAGTCGAGGACCTGAAACGGTGATCTCCGAGAACCCGTACGCACCGATCCTGGCCGAGTTGACCGAGGTCGTCGAGGAGACCCCGACGATCAAGACGCTTGTCCTGCGCCCGAGAGAGCCGATGTCCTTCCAGGCCGGGCAGTTCGTCCAACTGACCCTCCCGGGCGTGGGCGAGGCCCCCTTCACCCCTTCTTCCAGCCCGCTTCGTCCGGAGCGGCTGGAGATCACGGTCCTGAAGACGGGGGTGGTGACGGACCGGCTGCACGAGTGCACGCCCGGGGACGCGCTGGGGGTGCGCGGGCCCTTCGGGAAGGGCTACCCGGTGGCCGACCTGGACGGGATGGAGGTGCTGATCGTCGGCGGGGGGGTGGGGCTGGCGCCCCTGCGGGCGCTGATCTACGCCGTGCTGGCCAGGCTGGAGAGGGTCCGCCGGCTCAGCATCAAGTACGGCGCCCGCTGCAAGGCCGAGCTGCTCTACGCAAGCCAGTGGGCCGACTGGGCCGCCGACGGAAAGGTGGACCTCACCCCCGCCATCGACAACCCCGAGAGCGGGTGGGACGGACGGGTCGGCGTGGTGACCACGCTCCTGAAGGACATGGACGTCGATCGGAAGAACTGCAAGGCCTTCGTCTGCGGCCCGAGCGTGATGCTGAAGTTCACCACGTTTACGCTGATGGAGGAGGGGTTCGCGCCCGAGCAGATCTACCTGTCGATGAACCGGCGGATGAGCTGCGGGATGGGCAAGTGCGGGCGGTGCAACATCGGCCCGTACTACCTGTGCAAGGACGGCCCGGACATGAAGTATTCCCTGATCAAGGATTACCCGAACGTCTTCTGAGTGCCACGTGAATACCGAAAAGCAGCCTGGTTCAAGACGCGGATGCAGAGGTAGCACTTCGGGTCGCGGAAGTCGACTCCCCGTGTCGGAGCCAAAGTGGCCAGTCGCCAGTAGCCAGTCGCCAGTAACGAATTGCCGTTGCGAACCTTACACGGTGGCTGGATGCCGTTCTTCAGCGGCTACCGGGTACCGGCTACTGGCTACTGGCTACCGGCTACTGGCTACTGGCTACGCACGGTCAGGGGGTGTGATCATCGGTTGAACCATGCCTGAAAAGCAGAACAAATCGGCGTGCCCGCTCTGCCCGGCGTTGTGCGAGCTGTCGCTGGCGTGGACCGGCCCGGACCTGCCGCGCGTCGAGGTGCCCCCGTCGGCCGGTGCCGGCGTCTGCCCGCGCGGCACGGCGCTGGGCGAGCTGCTGAGCTCGCCGCGCCGCATCCGCTGGCCCCGGCGGCGCGAGGGCGACCGGCTCGTTGACCTGAAGCTGACCCGGGCCCTGGACGAGGCCGCGAGGCGCATCATGGCCGACGGGGCCGTCGTGCTGATCGACGCCGCGAGCCTTCCCATCGAGGAGATCGCCGCGGCCGGCGAGATCGCCTCGGCGTGGAAGGAGGTCGCCCTGTGCTGCGTGGTGGCGCCCGAGGATGAGCAGATGCTTCTTGGGGTGGAGGCCTCCGGGGCGACGTACCTGGCCGACGAGGAGCTGGCCGGCTGCGACGGGTTCGTGATCGTCGGGGACGCCCTGGCCTCCAACCCGCGCTGCGCCCGGGCCGTCCTGGACGCCTTGAAGCAGCACGCCCGGGCGCCGCTGGTGGCGATCGACAGCGCCGGGGGCGTCGCCGCCAGCTACGCCACGTTGAGAGTGCCCTGCCGGCCGGGGGGGGAGGCGGGCGCCCTCGCGGGCAAGGCGCTGGCCGCCGCCGTCGAGCCCTGCACGAAGCTCGGCGTGATCCTCGCCGCCGAGGGCGGGCGCGGCGGGAACTGGGCCCGCGTCGGATTCCAGGCGGGCAAACTCGCCATCGCCGCCCGAGGCGGCGTCTCCGTCCAGACGGTCGGGGCCAACGCCCTCGCCGCCCTCCGCGCCGCCAAGGGGCTCTCGCTGACCTCCCTGGCCGAGGCCATGACGCCCGCAGAGGGCGTGGGCTTGCGGGTGGTGCTGGGGGTGGACGTGCTGGGCATGCTGGGGTGGTCGGGCCCGGCGGCAGCGGTGGCCGCCGCCGCCGTCGGCAATCAGACCACCGCATCGGCGGAGCTGATCCTGCCGCTGGCGCTGCCCTGCGAAGTGGGCGGGACGTTCCTCCAGGCGGGCACGCGGGAAGTGAAGGTCTCGGCGCTGCTGCCGCCGCCGGCGGGCGTGCCCTCGCCGGCCGAGCTGCTCCGACAGTTGGCCCTCGCCGCCGGCATCCGCCTGCCCGTCTTCAGCGGGAAACCGCCGACGCTGGACCGCCTTCCCGTCGCCGAGCCGCCCGACGCCGCCGAGGTCCCCGGCGACGGCAGGGTCCTCGTCGCCGCTCGAGAGTCGATCCACCATGGCGAGGGGGCCCTGACGGGGCAGGGGAGCTGGCAGGGGCAGCTTCGCCCGCTGCCGGAGTTGAGGATCTCCCCCGCCGACGCGGCCGAGCTTGGCGTGGCGGACCTCGCCGAGGTCCAGGTCGCAACCGACGCCGGGCGGGCGACCATGCGGGCGCGGGTGGCTGAGGGCGTGGCGGCGGGCACGCTGGCGGCGTCGGAGGGCTATGCCCAGACCCGGCGGCTGCTTCCGTACGCCATTGAATCGGAGCGGGACGTGCTGGTTTCTCGCCCGGCGCCGGCGAAGGTGACCGCCAAGGCCCGCGCCGGCGCGGTGGTCGAGGCCAGCCCACCGAGGCATCTGGTATGAGCGAACAGGTCGTCAAGCGCGTTCTGATCGACATGGACCGCTGCGTGGAGTGCGGCTCCTGCGCGGCGGCGTGCTACTACAGCCACGGGTCGATGCCCATCGTGCAGCAGGCCCGTCAGGGCCCGGCCCTGCTGCCGGTGATCTGCCGGCAGTGCAAGGCCGCCCCCTGCGTGGACGCCTGCCCGGTGGAGGCGATGTTCCAGGACGCCCAGGGGGTGGTCCGGCGGCGGCTGTTCCGGTGCATCGGGTGCGGCAGTTGCGCCCGGGCGTGCCCGTTCGGCGTGCTCCCGAACGTGGCGACGCGCAGGCAGATCGCCAAGTGCGATCTGTGCGTCGACCGGACGGGCAACGGGGAGGCGGTGCCGCGGTGCGTGGCGGCGTGCCCGGCCGGGGCGCTCCTGTTCGAGGACGAGCACAAGGCCATCGAGGCTAACCTCATGATGCTGGGCGGGCGGACCACCGGCGAACACCCCTTCAAGCGAAGGTAGAGCGATATGGGCTTCCTTGGAACCATCGGGATTTACGTCGTGGCGGCGGCGGGCACGCTGGCCTTGGGGCTGCTGTCGAAGTGGTACGACCGCAAGCTGACGGCCATGGTGCAGTACCGCAAGGGCCCGCCCGTCTACCAGCCCCTCGCCGACATCCTGAAGCTCTTCTACAAGGAGACCCTGGTGCCGTCCACGGCGAGGGGGACGGGCTTCCTGATCGCCCCGGCGGTGGGGCTGGCGGCGTCGGCGCTGGTGGCGTCCATCCTGTGGGCGGCGCTGGTGCGCTCCGGCGAGAGCTTCGTGGGCGACCTGATCGTGGTCATCTACCTCCTGCTGATCCCGCCGATCGCGACGATCCTCGGCGCCAGCGC
>CAZNSB010000166.1:0-10115 GCA_964575155.1 uncultured Planctomycetaceae bacterium
CCCGGCCATAAGTCGAGGTAGTTGTCCTCGAAATTCAGCTCCCCCTGCGGCGTCTGCTTGTACACGAAGGACTTCATCGTCGTTCCCTTGGTGGCGGGGGTCTGGTCCTTGTCGGCAGGGACGGACGCCGCCAAGAGGGCCCCCGCCAGAATCGCCAGCGCTCTCTGCATGGCTGCCGTCCCTTCTCCCGCCGGCCACATGATACACCAGGACACAAGGCGCCGGTTTTCTCAAAACTGCATTTCCCCAGCAGGTGCTGACCTCCGTGCCCGCCACGCCGAAGCTGCGGCGAGAGATATCCGGGCGGCTGTTCGAGGCAAGCTTGCGCCATGACGTGACGCTGAGCTCCGTGGTCACCTCCGAGAGCGATTGGTCGGGAGGGCCGATCCATTGGATGCTGATCCACAGCGAGGTCGAACGCGACGGATGCGAGATTGAGGCATGACCGAAGACGAGGCAAGGTCGGCGTTGATCTCCCTCTGGCTGAAGAAGGCCGATGAGGCGGTGGCTTCGGCCGAGCTGGAGCTGAGTGCCGGTCATCTTGCCTTCGCCGTCAACGGCCTGTGCTACGCTTGCTTCTGCGCGGGCACCGGTCGTCACTGCGTCGCGGCGTCGTCCGCTTCATCGGCCTGAGCGGGGGGCGCGGACCACTTGTCAACGACGGCCAGGGCGGCGGCGGGGTCGGCATCGAGGGTACCGACGACCTGGAGGGGGACCTCCTGCTTCTTCAGCTCGGCGGCCAGCTCGGCGATGAAGACGCCCATGCCGGGGGCGAGCCCCTGCCGCCACGTCTGCTCCACCCCGCACGCCGGCGAGCCGTTCTTGCCCAGCACCCCCAGCACCTCCACCCCGCAGCGGCGATACTGGCGGATCTGGTAGCAGAGGTCCCTGGCGAGCCTGCGGCAGACGGTCCGGGCCGAACGCGTGTCCAGCGTCTGGTAGATGTTCACGTCCTCTCGATCCAGCCCGATGACCATCATCTCCGGGCAGGGCATCTGAAGGACGCCGATGTCGCGAGCCATGAGCCCGCGGACCAGCTCAGCCACCGCCGCCGGACGCTCCGCGCAGCCCGCCAGCCGGGCGTTCTGGTTCAACGCGCAGTGCGGAACCAGGACCACCTTGCCGCTGCGGCAATCCCGAAAGTCCATGGCCTCACCTCCGAGTTTCTCAAAAGTAAAATTTGACATCCCCTCCCGCACGGTTATCATTTGCGCGATCCGTACCGAAGGCAAGGCGTTTCTTGCCGGCGGGAGTGCATGCGTGAAGCGGATTCTTCGAGCCGTCATCCTGACGCTGGCGCTGGCGGCAATGGCGCCGGGCAAGCTCCTCGCCAAGCCGGGGGCGAACGCCAACGCCGTCGTCGAGGTCCGCGTGGTCGGCAACCAGGCGCTGACCGCCGCCGACGTGCTGGCCGACGTGAAGACCCGCCCCGGGCAGCCCTACGACGAGGACCGGCTGCGCGAGGACCAGCAGGCGCTGATGCGGACGGGGCGGTACGCCAACGTGGTGGCGGCCAAGACGCAGACCGACCAGGGCGTGATCGTGACCTTCCGGGTGACGGAGCGGCCGCTGGTGGCGGCGATCGAGTTTGACGGGAACAAGGCCTTCACGGACATCGAGCTGCTGGGGTCGCTGGCGTTCGGGCCCCGCGACCCCATCGACCGCCACAAGGTGGCCGGCGGGGCCGGCGCCATCCGCAGCCGGTACCGCTCCAGCGGGTACCACTTCGTCGAGGTGACCCTCGACGAGGGGACCCTTCAGGCCAAGCGCCAGGTCATCTACCGCATCGTGGAGGGGCCGAAGGTCGTCCTGAAGAAGATCCGCTTCAAGGGCAACGACTCCTTCAGCGCCCGCGAGCTGAAGCGCGTCATCAAGAGCCGGGCGAGGTTCTGGCCGATCGAGGCCGGCGTCCTGGACGCCGAGACCGTCGAGCGGGACGTCGTGGACCTGCGCAACTTCTACCAGAGGGAGGGCTTCCTGAACGCCCAGGTGGCCCGGCAGCTTGACTTCACGCCCGACCGGCGGGCGATCGTCACCTTCGTGATCGAGGAGGGGCTGCGCTTCCGCGTGCGAAAGACCCTCTTCGAGGGCAACGCCGTGTACTCCGGCGAGGAGCTGGCCGGGGAGCTGAAGCTCACCAGCGGCGCCCAGTACAGCGCCCTGAACCTGCGCCGGGACCTGGAGACGATGCGGCGGCTGTACGGGGAGATCGGATACGTCGACGCGGCGGTCAACGCGAAGACCGTCTACACCGACCAGGACGGGATGGTGGACCTGGCCTACAGCATCCGCGAGGGCCAGCAGTTCCACGTGGGGCGGATCGACATTCGCGGCAACCAGACCACCAAGGAGAACGTGATCCGCCGGGTCCTGCCGGTCCGCCCGGGGCAGCTCTACAACACCGTCGCCATGGAGGACTCGCGCCGCCGGCTCCAGTTCGACACCGGGCTGTTCGAGAAGGTCACCATCACCCCCTTCGGCGACCAGCCCGGGGTCCGAAACGCCCTCGTCGAGGTCACCGAGGCCAAGACCGCCCAGTTCCTGATCGGCGCGGGCGTCTCCTCCAACGCCGGGCTGCTGGGGACGATCTCCTACACGGAGCGCAACTTTGACCTGTTCGCCTGGCCGACGTGGGGGGCGGTCAAGCGCGGGCGGGCCTTCCGCGGCGGCGGGCAGACCTTCACCATCATCGCCGAGCCCGGCACCGAGTTCATGCGATTCCGCATCTCCTGGCGGGAGCCCTACCTCTTCGACCGCCCCTACTCCCTCGGCGCCAGCGCCTACCTGTTCACCGCCGGGAGGGAAAGCTACGACGAGACACGCTTCGGCGCCGTCGTCAGCCTCGGACACCGCTTCCCCAATCGATGGTACGGCGAAGTGGCCGCCAGGGTCGAGGGCGTCCACGTGGACGACCTCGACACCAACGCCCCACCGGACGTCACCGAAGTCGCCGGCACCACGCCGCTGGTCGGGCTGAAGGGCACGCTGGTGAGGGACCGCACGGACAGCCGGTGGCTGCCCTCGACCGGCGACCGCTTCAGCGTCAGCTACGAGCAGATCACCGGCGGCTTCAACTTCGGCAGGGCCACCGGCGACTACCACATCTACCGCACCCTCTACCGCGACGCCCTGGAGCGCAAGCACATCCTCGCCGGACGCCTCGCCGCCGGCGCCATCCTCGGCGACTCGCCGGTCTTCGAGCGCTTCTACGGCGGCGGGCTGGGCTCGGTCCGCGGCTTCGAGTACCGCGGCATCAGCCCCCGCCAGGGGCCCCAGGAAGAGGAGGTCGGCGGGGAATACATGGTCTTCCTCGGCGCCGAATACACCTTCCCGCTAGTCGGAGAGAACCTGCGCGGGGTCCTGTTCATGGACTCGGGGACGGTGGAGACGGACTTCCGGCTGACGGACTACCGGGTTTCGGCCGGTTTCGGCCTGCGCTGGCACATCCCCTTCTTCGGCCCGATCCCGATGAACCTGAACCTGGGCTTCCCGCTGAACAAGTCGGTCGAGGACGACACGCAGATTCTCAGCTTCAGCCTGGGGTGGGTGTTCTAGGATTGCCGATTGCCAATTGCCGATTGTCAATTGTCGATTGCCGATCCGCTGTCTCCGGAGGTATCAGACATGAAGTCGGCCCACGTTCTCCTGATCGGAATGGTCCTTGCCACGGCGGTCGCGGCTGTCTTCACCCGGACCGCCGCCCAGGCGCCCCGCCGGGCGGTGGCGCCCGTGGCCCGCGTGGCCGTCTGCGACATCGGCGCCGTCTTCAACGGCTACGAGCGCAGGAACGACCTGAACAGGCTGTTCGAGCAGAAGCGCAAGGACGCCAAGGCCGAGGACGACAAGCGCCTCGACCAGATCAAGCACACCCAGAAGACCCTCGAGGCGCTCAGGCCCGGGTCCAAGGAGCACGACGCCCAGTTGAGGAGAATGGAGAAGCTCAGCATCGAGCGAAAGGTCTGGCGCCAGTTCCAGGAGCAGCAGTTCGCCCGCGAGCACCGGCTGCTGATGGAGCAGTTGTACCGCCAGGTGCTCGACGCCATCGGCGCCGTCGCCCGGCAGAAGGGCTACGACGCGGTCTTCTACACCGACAGCGTGGAGATCGCCAGCCAGTCCACCAGCGAGCTGCTGACCAAGATCGCCCAGCGCAAGTGCCTCTACCACAACCCCGCCATCGAGCTGACCAAGGACATCACCGACCTGCTGAACCGCAACTACGGCGCCCGGAGGGGCCCCTGACGGGCGGGAGGAAAGCCCGAGGCCGCCGCGGAGCGAAGGATCACGGAGCCCCCCCTCCCGACCTAGACCCGGACCCGCCCTTTCCTCCCCATCGTCCCGACTGAGGTCTTGCTCGCGCCCCTGCGTGGAGATATGATGTCGGATCGGCAATGAGCGAGCTCAACATCAGCATGGGCCGGCTGGCGGAGCGGCTGGGCGGCACGCTGGCCGGCAGCGGCGAGGCCACCATCACGGGCATCGCCCCGCTGGAATCGGCCGGTGAAAACGACATCACCTTCGTGAGCGACGCGCGGCACGCGTCGGCCCTGGCGTCCACGCGGGCGGCGGGCGCCATTGTCGCCGGCGACTTCGCCGCCGACGCCCCCGCCGCCGTCGGCCTCATCCGCGTGCCCGACGTCCAGTGGGCCGTCGCCGAGGTGCTGGCGATGATCGGGGAGGACGAGGACCTGCCGGGCCCCGGGGTCCACCCCGCCGCGATCGTCGCCGACGACGCCCGGATCGGCGACGGTGCCGCCATCGGCCCGGGCGCCGTCGTCGCCGCCGCCGCCCGCATCGGCGCCGGCGCCGTGCTCTGCGCCAACGCCGTCGTCGAGGCCGGCGCCGAGATCGGCGAGAACACCATCCTCCTGCCCGCCACGGTCGTCTGCCGCCGCTGCCGCGTCGGCCGACGGTGCCGCATCGGCCCCGCCGCGGTCATCGGCAGCAGCGGGTTCGGGCACCAGTTCGACGGCAAGGCCCACCGCAGGTTCCCCCACGTCGGCAGCGTGGAGATCGGCGACGGCGTGGACATCGGGGCGTGCAGTTGCGTGGACCGGGGCAAGTTCGGCGTCACCCGCATCGGCGAGGGGACCAAGATCGACAACCTCGTCCAGATCGCCCACAACGTCCAGATCGGTCGGGGGTGCCTGCTGGCGGCGCTGGCGGGCGTCGCCGGCAGCGCCGTCCTGAAGGACTTCGTCGTTTTCGGCGGGCACGTGGGCGTCCGCGACCACGTCACGGTCGGCGCGGGCGTGCGGACGGGCGCCTGCTCGTGCATCGCCCAGGACGTTCCCGACGGGGCGGTGGTGGCGGGCATTCCGGCGATCCAGGGGAGCACGTGGCTTCGGAGCGTGCGGGTGTTTTCCCGGCTGTCGGAGCTTCAGGCGGCGATCCGCGAGCTTCAGAAGAAGGTGGCGGCGATTGAGTCAGCAGCGGACCATCAAGGAACCCGTTGAGGTCGACGGGCGCGGGCTGTTCAGTTCGGAGCCGGCGCGGGTGCGGTTCTGCCCGGCGCAGGCGAACACGGGGATCGTCTTCGTTCGCACGGACACCCCCAAGCCCGCCCGCATCACCGCGACGGCCGCCAACGTCGCCACGCAGGCCGACCGACGCACCAGCCTGCGGGACGGCACCATCGCCATCGAGACGGTCGAGCACCTGCTGGCCGCCGTGAACGGGCTGGGCATCGACAACATCGTCATCGAGGTGACCGCCCAGGAGGCCCCGGGGGCCGACGCCTCCTGCAAGCCCTTCGTCGACGCCCTGCTCGGAGTCGGCATCGAGGAGCAGGACGCCGAGAGGCGGATCTTCGTCATCGACACCCCCACCGCCGTCAGCCAGGGCGACGCCATGCTGGCGGCCCTGCCGGGAGAGAGCGAGTTTCTGGACATCCTGTACGACCTGGACTACGGGCCGGTCAAGAGCATCGGCCGGCAGGTGCTGGGCTTCCGCCTGCACGTGGACGATTTCCTTTCGCAGATCGCCCCGGCCAGGACGTTCCTGCTGGATGAGGAGGCCAAGGAGTTCCAGGCCCGCGGGTGGGGTCGGCACCTGACGGCGAGGGACATCCTGGTGATGTCGGCGGAGGGTCCGGTGGACAACGAGCTGCGGTTCGTGGACGAGCACGTCCGCCACAAGATCGCCGACCTGGTGGGCGACCTGGCGCTGCTGGGGCGGTCGCTGCGGGGGCGGATCGTGGCCTACAAGAGCGGGCACGGGCTGAACCACCAACTGGTGCGGAAGCTGAGCGAACTGGTCGCCGCCCGCGAGCGGGCCGGGGCATTGGTCCGGGAGCCCTCCCTGGACATCCGCCGGATCATGCGGCTGCTGCCGCACCGATACCCCTTCCTGATGATCGACAAGGTGCTGGAGCTGGAGGGCGATCAGAAGGCCATCGGCGTCAAGAACGTCTCCATCAACGAGCCCTTCTTCCAGGGCCACTACCCCGGCGAGCCGATCATGCCCGGGGTGATGATCCTGGAGGCAATGGCCCAGCTTTCTGGGATCCTTCTGAGCCAGCGGCTGGAGCACACCGGGAAGGTGGCGGTGCTGCTGAGCATGGACCGGGCGAAGATGCGCCGTCCGGTCAGGCCGGGCGACCAGCTCGTCGTCGAGGCCGAGGCCATCCACGTCCGAAGCCGAACGGGGCACTGCCGGTGCCGGGCGCTGGTCGGCGGGCAACTGGCGGCCGAGGCGGAAATCAAGTTCATGCTGGTCGACGCGGAACCGATGTGAGAAAAACACTCGCGCGGTTCCTGCTGAAGAACGGGATCAGAAATGCCTGCGATCTCGCGAAAGGCGGAGGTGTTGAACGCGGCGGGGCTGGCCGAGGACGTCCGCGTCGGGCCGTTCTCCTATATCGGCCCGGAGGTCACGGTCGGCGCCGGCACCGTCATCGCCAACAACGTCACCCTCACCGGGAAGACGCGCATCGGTGCCCGCTGCCGCCTGTTCCCCGGGTGCGTGGTCGGGTGCGCCCCGGCCGGGGGCAACGAGGAAACCGCCGGCATCTGCACCCTCGGCGACGGGAACGTCATCCGGGAGCACGCCATCATCGAGTCGGGCGCCGGCGCCGGGGGCGCCGGCAGCATGCTGGGGGCGAACAACCTGGTGATGGTGGGCTGCCAGATCGCCCACGACGCGGCGGTGACCGACGAGGGGCTCTTCGCCAACTTCACGCGGATCGAGCACCACGCCCGGGTGGAGGCGTTCGTGCGGACGAGCGGGTTCACGGTCGTCCGCGCCTACGCGACGGTGGGGGCCTACAGCTTCACCACGGGCTACGCCAGCATCGACTTCGACGTCCCCCCCTACGCCATCGTCCAGGGCCTGCCCTCCCGCGTCCGCTGCGTCAACACGCAGAACCTCCGCCGGTGCGGGTTCGACGGGGAGGCCATCGAGATGCTCAAGGGCGCGTTCCGGATCCTGTTCGATGGGAAGGGCCGCTTCCCCGACGCCCAACGCCTTCAGGCCGCCGAGAAGGCCTTCGACAACGAGCACGTAAGGAACCTCGTCCGGTCGCTGCGGCAAAGCGCCGCCAGCCCCACCGGGCGCCGCCTCCAGCCGACCGACGCCGGGGACGACTGACTTGCCCGCCGGAGAGGGACCATGGCCCCGGAAAGCAAACTGACCGTCCTACGCGAGATCGCCGAGGGCGCCCAGATCGCCCCCGGCGCCCGCATCGGCGCGTTCTGCACGATCGGGCCCGAGGTCGTCGTCGGCCCGCGGACGGTCCTCGGGCGGCGGGTGACGGTGGCGGGGCGGACGAGGCTCGGCAGGGACAACGTCATCGGCGACGGGTGCGTCCTGGGGACGGTGCCCCAGGACCTGAAGTACCGGGGGTCGGCCACCTACCTGATCGTCGGCGACCGCAACCACCTTGGCCCGAACGTGACCGCCCACGTCGGCACCGAGAACGGCGGATACCTCACCCGCATCGGCGACGACAACGTCCTGGACGAGGGCGCCCACATCGCCCACGACTGCTACGTGGACGATTCCACCCACCTGGGGGCGTGCGTGCTGCTGGCCGGTCACGTCCGCGTCGAGACCGGCGCCGTCATCGAGGAAAACTGCGGGGCCCATCACTTCACCACCATCGGCGCCTACAGCCGCGTCGGCTCGCGAACCCCCGTCCGCCGCGACGTGCCCCCGTTCTCGTACTTCACCAGCTTCGGGCTGTACACCGCCGCCCCCGCGCCCCGCGGCGCCGACCCGCAGGGCATGGCGCGGGCGGGCCTGCCCGAGCCCCTGCGGGCCGAGCTCCGCCGCGGGATCCGCCACCTGTTCGAGGATGAGAAGGCCCTGGCGGTCAAGGTCCGTGAGCTGCTCGCCGGCGGCGGGCCGGGCGAGCCGCTCCGGCAACTCTGCGAGTTCTGCCTGCGGAGCCTCTCCGGGCGGTTCGGGCGGCAGCGCGAGAAGTACCGCGGGGTCCTGCCTCCCGAGGCCGGGCAATACCTCCCGCCGGAGTTCCTCGCCAAGGTGTCGGCAAGAGAAGGAGCCCGCAAGCCATGAGGGTACGCGTGGGCGTGGTCGGGGGCGGGCGCATGGGCAGGCTCCACTGCCGGGTGCTCTCGGAGATGCCGCAGGCGGAGCTGGCCTGCGTGGTGGACACCAACCCGGAGGCCGCCGAGGCCCTGGGCGGGCAGTACAAGGTGCCGGCCGTGGGCGGCGCCGAGGAGGCCGTCGGGCGGGTGGACGCGGCCATCGTGGCCGTGCCCACCGTCGCCCACGTGGCGGCCGCCCGCCCCTTCGTCGCCGCCGGGGTGCCCGTGCTGATCGAAAAGCCCATCGCCCCCACCAGCGCCGAGGCGGAGACGCTCATCGCCCTAGCCGAAAAGACCCACACCTCCGTCCAGGTCGGCCACACCGAGCGGTTCAACCCCGCCGTCGAGGCCGTCCGTCGCTTCCAGATCACCCCGAAGTTCATCGAGGCCCACCGCATCAGCCCGTTCACCTTCCGCTCGGCCGACGTCGGCGTCGTGCTGGACATGATGATCCATGACATCGACCTGGTGCTGATGATGACCGGCGCCGAGCCGACGGAGGTCCACGCCGTCGGCGTCAACGTCCTCGGCGGGCCGGAGGACATCGCGAACGCCCGACTGGCCTTCCCCAACGGCTGCGTGGCGAACCTGACGGCCTCCCGTCTGGCAATCAAGACGGAGCGGAAGATGCGGATCTTCTCCGAGGCCGGGTACCTCTCCGTCGATTACGCCAAGCGGGTCGGAATCGTCATCAAGAAGAGCGAGAACCTGGACCTGATCGACCTGGCGCGGAAGATGGACGCGGCGGACCTGGCCGAGCTGGCCCTGAGCGCGGACTATACCAGGCTGGTCAAGTTCGAGGAGCTGAAGATCGCCAGCGCCGTCGAGCCCCTCCGCAAGCAGGCCGAGGCCTTCTGCCGATGCGTCGCCGAGGGCGCCGACCCCGTCGTCACCGGGCGAGACGGGCTCGCCGCCGTCCGCTGCGCCGAGGCCATCACCGCCTCCATCCAGTCCCATCGCTGGGACGGGGCGGACTCCGACCGCAAGGGCCTGGACATCATCCAGAAAGACGGATGAGCCATTGCGGATTGAGCGGCGGAGTTCAATAGAAATCCGCAATCCGAAATCCGAAATGGCCCTACCCCAGTGCTACGTCCAGGGTCATCATCACCGCAAAGCCGAAGATGACGCCCAGGGTGGCCAGGTCCACGTTGCCCTCGCGCTGGGACTCGGGGATGAGCTCCTCGGCGACGACGAAGATCATGGCCCCGGCGGCGAAGGCGAGTGCGTAGGGCAGGATGGCCGACATGCTCAGCACGGCCCAGGCGCCCAGCACGCCGGCGACGGGCTCGACGGCGCCCGAGAGCTGCCCGTACCAAAAGCACCTCAGGCGGCTGAGCCCCTCGCGGCGCAGCGGCAGGGCCACGGCCGTGCCCTCCGGGAAGTTCTGAAGGCCAATCCCGATCGCCAGGGCGATGGCGGCGCCGATCCGGGCGGTCTGCTCCGGGCCGACCAGATGCGCCGCCGCCCCGAACGCCACACCCACGGCCAGGCCCTCGGGGACGTTGTGCAGCGTAATGGCCAGCACCAGGAGCGTGCTGCGCTGCCAGGAGGTCTTGACGCCCTCGGCGG
>CAZNSB010000167.1:0-9482 GCA_964575155.1 uncultured Planctomycetaceae bacterium
GCTCCAGCCCGTTGTAGACGTCCTGGAGGTACACGTCGGCCCACTTCTGACGTTCGTCGGCCGGCGCCCGCGTCGCCGTCGTCGCCGGCCGAGGCCGCGGACGCAGCGGCCGGGGGCTGAAGAAGCCCATGCCGTCACGGGGCTCGATGACCACGGCCTGCTTCTCGCCGGCGAAGTCGCGGAGGAGGATCGTCCCCAGGCAGGAGACGAGGTAGTGCTTTCCGTCGATGGGGTAGGGGCCCTCGTAGGGCCCGCGGACGCCGTTGCCGCTGCCGCGGTCCACCCGCCCGATGTTTACCCGCGGGGTGAGGAGGGTGAGGGCGTCCTGGGCGTCCACGCCGAAGGGGCGGTCGATGACGCCCGTCCCGCCGCGGAGGGGCCCGTTGTGCGCCGTCAGCGTGCAGACCACCTTGCGCGTCCCGGGGATCTCCTTGGCCTCGAAGAACGTCGCCGGGCTCAGCGAGCGGTTGCCGAAGAAGACCTGGAGCATGGTCCCGTCGGGGTTGATCGTCCAGATGCTCTGGATGGGAATGGCCGGGCGATCGACGTACTCCCAGCGCGAGTACATGATCCGCCCGTCGGCCAGCACGCTGGGGGTGAAGTCGCTGAGCATGTTGGCCGACAGCCGCCGGACGTTCGAGCCGTCGGCGTCCATGCGGTGGAGCACGCCCGCCGGCGTGTGGAAGCAGTACGGCATCAGCGGGACGCGCGTGGAGATGAAGGCGATGCCCCCGTCCGGCCAGCCTGCCTTCCTCATCCGATGGGGATGGCGGGCAGGAAGCCAGCAGGGGTCGTAGTTGTGTCCCAGCCGACCCTCGCCTTCGGTCAGTTGTCTCAGCTCGCCGCCGTCGACGTGGATGGTGTAGATCTGGTAGCTGTCCCGCTGCCTCCGCTGGTCGTCGCCTGGCGGCTTCCTGCTCCTGGGGGTCCGCCAACAGAAGACGATTCTCTTTCCGTCGTAGGACAGGTCGCAGTTCATGATCTGCCCGCCGGGGGAGTCCACGAGCTTGGTGAGCTGCTTGGTCCGCAGGTCGTAGATGTGCAGCCCGCCGCCGTTCTTCTGGCCCTCGCAGTGGTAGGTGTATACGTGCGAGGGGCTGATGATCTGGCGCTGGCACAGGATCAGCTTGTCGAAGCCGAGCTTCCCGGCGGCCAGGTCCGCCGCCAGCTCCGGCGAATCCTTCGCCTCGGGAATGTATTGGCGGTATCGCTGGGCGATGTGCCTGGCCGGGGGGATGAACGGCGCGAGCAGCTTCTCCGGCGGGCTGGCCGAATAGACCTGGATCTCCGACGCCCCGGGGTTGCTCCCGCCGTAGGAGCTCAGGAACTTCAGCGTGATCTTCCTGGCCTTGGCCGCCTTCGGCAGCTTGATCCGCTGCGGGCCGTGGCCTTGTTTGAGCCGGCCGGAGACCACCGCCTTGCCCGTCCCGTCCAGGTGGACCTCGTAGTCCTTGAAGTTCTCCACCCACTGGAAGGCGGTCCGCCCGTAGTAGACGATCTCGGCGACGGTGACCTGCCCGCCCCATTCCAGCGTCAGGTCGGCCTTGTGCTGGCCCCGGGTGGCCCAGGCCTTGCCCGAGTCGCCGCCGCCCTCGGCCGCCGGGATGATCCCGTCGGTGACGTTCTGGGCCTTGTACGAGGCGCTGTACTCGGACGTGGCGGCCGCCCGGGCCTTGCGGGCGAGGTTCTCGGGGACGTTGCCGGCGGAGGCCGACGCCCCCGGCCCGCACCAGCCCAGCAGCGCCACGGCTGTCCACCAGGAGGTCGCGCGCATCAGCGGTCCCCTCCCAGCCGACACCTTCCCTGCCGTCCGCTCATGCTCTTTCTAACAGCCCGGCGCGGAAAAGGTCTCTGTCGGATTCGGCGGGTCAGCCCGGCCCCAGCCCCACGAACAGCCTGCTGTCGAGGTCGGTCAGGGGGTCGGTCTCGCCGATGGCGGCGGCGTGTGCGAAGACGATCCCCGGCCGGTCGGACCGCATCGCCCGAGCCAGCGCGCCCAGCCCCTTGGGGGCGAGACGTTGCTGGAGGGCCACGGCCTCGTCGGAGACGGCTTCGGCGCCCATGCGGATGCCCCTCCTGCCGCTGGCGGCGGCGGCCAAGAGCTCCTCCGGCCGGTAGCCGTCGACGAACCCGCGGCCGATGAAGACGTCGCGGCCGGCCTCGTCGCGGGCCCGGCGGCAGGCCAGCAGCATGGTTGCCTGTCTGACGTTGCCGCGGGCGCCGGCCTTGACGCCCAGCAGCACCGTTCCGAACTGCGGCTCATCGTAGTCGCTGGCCGCGGCGATGCGGGCGGCGACCGCTTCGCTGCGTTCGGCGAAGGCCGACTCGTCGGCGAGTTCGCACGCCGGCGGCAGGTTCAGACCCCCGCCGGGAAACGGCCCCAGCGACCCGCCCGACGTCCTGGAGGTCTCCAGTCCCAGCCGCATCAGGGCTTCGAAGGCATCCAGGGCCTGCTCGGGGCTCTGCCGGCCGAAGGCGGCCGTAGCCATTTCGGCGAAGTCGCCTCGGGTCAGGAAGCCGTCAGGGACCTCGACCGGCGAGCCCAGGAGCTCGGCGATGCCGTTCTTGCCTTCGGCGCTGCGCGACAGCTCGGCCAGGCCCCAGAAGGCGGCGTGGCCGGGCATGTGCCGGAGCAGAATCGTCGGATCGCGGCGGAGGTGCCCGGCGATGCTCAGCAGCTCGGCGGCCTCGCGCTGGCCCTGCTCGGTCAGGGGCAGGAACACCGCCGCCTGGTCGCCGTCGAAGTCGGCGTTCATCAGCCGGCAGGCCATCGGCTGCAGGCGGATCGCGCGCCCGGGGATTCGCACCGGGCGAAAGGCCAGGATGCACGTCTGCCAGAGCGTGGGGGCGCGGTTCAGCAGGACCCAGGACCCGGCCATGATCTCGTCGAGGGCCTCGGCGGCCGGTTCGGTGCGGGCGTCGACGTTCTCCCTGTCGCCGAGCCTGCGGGCGAGAAGCGGGCCGAAGAGCGTCCAGGCCATCTCCTCGGGCAGGCCGAGCTGGTCGTGGTGCAGCTCCGGCCCCGGCGCGATGACCGCCCGCCCGCCGAACATCACGCGGTTGCCGGGCTGGAGGCCCTCGGGCGTCAGCAGAGCGTGGCAGAAGTCGCGGGCGGCGTGGGCCAGGCGGTCGCGGGCCTTGGCCACCAGCGCCGACGGAGAGGCGTCGCCCAGCACGCGGGCGGCCTTGTCGTTGGCTCGGAGAAGCTCGGCAGCGGCGTCGAGCTCCGAGCACGCGCCGATCTCGGTCAGCTCGCGCTGGCGGCACCACGGGTGGGGGACCGGGCAGGCGAGCTTGAGCGTCGGGCCCCGGGGGGCGCCGAAGGCGAGCGTGAGCTTCTCGCCGGCCAGCTCGGCACGGATGCCGGCGACGTTCAGCCGGCGGACGACTTCGGCGAACGCCGGCGTCGGCGGGCCGACCTGCGGGACCTTGCCGGCGGCGACCTGGTCGGCCAGGGCCTCGGCGCCCCCGCGGTCGGTGCTGCGGAGACTGTACGTTTCGGCGATCGTGGCAAAGGCCCCGGCGTCGCGCAGGACGTAGTACTCCATGACGTCTTGGCGGGTGCAGCCCTCCGGGCCGACGGAGGCGCGAATCTTGCGGCCGGCGAGGTGGTGGGTCTTGCCCCAGTAGACCCAGCCGACGGTGCTGGGGCGGGTCAGCGGCTCCCCGCCCGCGCCGTCGGTCAGCGTCTCCATGCCGGATTCGTCCAGCCCCAGCTCGGTGAGCCCGCGGCGCAGCGTCTCGGCGTCGGGGGCGGCGAAGGGCGGCACGATCATGGGCTGGCCGCGCAGGCGGGCGATGCGCCCGGCGACGGCCTCGCGGATCAGCCCGAAGTTCATCCGGCTGGGCAGCCCGAACACCGAGTACAGCAGCTCGGCCGGCGTGCCGTCGGGCAGGTGGGGCATCTCCTTATCCGGGACGATCCGGGCGATCACGCCCTTGGTGCCGTGGCGGTTGGAGAGCTTGTCGCCGGGCTCGAGGGCATGGGGGAAGTTCAGCCTCGCCGCTGCCGATTCGCTGACGACGATGCCGTCCTCGAAGGTCTCGCCGCCCCAGGAGATGAAGGCCGTCAGCAGGTTCCGCCCGCACCAGAAGTCGGGTTCGTCGGGTTCATTGCCGGTCTGGACGAGGGCGGGCTCGGCGTCGGCTTCGGGCGGGGCTTCCCACTGGCGCATCATGTTCGCGCCCATCAGCGTCCGGCAGGTCTCATCGTGCTCGATGAAGGGGATCATCGACGACGTGACGCTCAGCTGCTTCGCCGGCGAGTCGTCGACGACGACCAGCCAGCCGTCGCGGATCTCGGCGCCGCCGGCGACGCACAGGATTCGCCCGATGTTGGGCCCTTCCGGCGTCTCAATGGGACCCGCCCGGCCGACCTGACCCCGGGCGACGGGCTTCTGCCGGCCCGGCAGAACGGCCACGGCGAACCGGCGAAGGTGCCCCGTCCGCCGCATCCACTGCTCCCGCTCGAGCGGATAGCAGGTGTCCGGGAAGAATCGCCCGCGCGTGGGCGTGAACAGCTCGCCGAACCACTCATCCAGCGGCAGCCAGGACCGCGCCAGGGCCTCATCCCACGGCAGATCGGGCGGCGCCTCGCCGAGCCGCTCGGCGACTAGGTCGTAGAGTTGTTCGCCGACGCACTTGATCTCGGCCCGGTCGAGCTCTTCGCAGGAGGCGGTCGGCACGACGACGAACTCGCGCCCGTTCCGTTCGAAGACGCCCCGCTCGTCGCAGGCGGGCACGTCGAAGCTAAGAACCACCGGCGGGTCGGCTTCGAGCGTCACGCGCAGCCGGCGGGTGTACTCGCCAGCGGGATCTTCGGCGTAGTCGGACAGCGGCAGCCGCTCGGCGAGAAGTTGCGGCAGCCGCTCGGCGAGGAAGCGGTCGTACGACTGGCGGTGCCAGGGAGCGGCGATTTCGGTCATGACTGTGCCTTTCCTCTCAGGGCGGGCCCGCGGTTCAACCGACCCCGCCGAGCTCGTCGGCGAGGCGCCGGATCGCATAGTGCAGCCGGCTCTTCACGGTGCCCTTCGGAATGCCGAGCCGTTCGGCGACCTCGGCGATGTCCATGTCTTCCTCGTGGATCATCCTGATGACGGCCCGTTTTGCCTCGGGCAGGGCTTCCATGGACTGGCGGAACATTTCGAGCTGCTCGGCCCGCTCCAGCAGCTCGGCCGGGTCCGGGGCCGATTCGTCTTCCATCCAGTCGCCTTCGCCGGGGGGGCCGTTCTCGTCGGCCGGCGGCGCCGCGGGCAGGTCCCGGCGGCGGCGCCGGCTGCGCAGGTGGTTCAGCGCCAGGTTCGTGGCGATCCGCATCAGCCAGCCGGCGACGCTTCCCTGCCCGGTCCACTGCTTCGAACGCGTCCACAGCCGCAGGAACACCTCCTGGGCAAGGTCGTCGGCCCAGTCGCCGTCGCGGACGATGGCGGCCAGGCGGCTGCGGATCGACCGGCCGTGACGCGACAGCAGGGCGTCGAACGCCGCCGCGTCCCCTTGCTGAACTCGCCGCATCAGGTTCTCGTCGGATTCCACGCTCACCCGGGCTCTACCCCAAAGGACACCGAAAGCACACGCCAGGTTCACTCCGCTTGGTTGAAAAAACGCCGGCGGCGACGTTCTGGCGGACCTGCTCGGGCGTCTTGGCGCAAGGGTGCCGGTACGACGGCCACCTTGGACCCAGACGCCCCGCTGGGGCTTCCTTTGCGCCACCCCTTCAACTGGGTGCCTGACGACGGCAGCCAGCGGTGCCTCGGCTTGAGCCGCGCTCGGAGGAAGGCCGACGCTCTCCACGGAGATCGCGTGGCATGGGCATCGCGAAACGCCAGCGGCACCGCACTTGGTGAGATCGCCGTCACTTGACCACGTTGAACGATTCGGTGGCCACGTTATTGTGCTCGTCTATCTCCCTCAAATGGTCCTTCGAGTCAATCACGACCCGGATTGTGTGGCGACCCGCCTTGCTCGGTCGGTACGGCACCGTCGACTCCCACCCGCCGCCTGGGGACATATGCCAGCCCTGAGTGCGCACCCTGATCAGCTCGTCCTGGACATAGAGTTGAACGTCGTAGGCGTTGGCCGGTATGCCAAGCTTTCCCCGGTTGCTCATGTCGAGGCTGATCCACACTCGTTCGCCGACTCTCGCCGGGTTCGGCTCGACCTCGACGATCTCGCAGGTCGCATCATACGCCGGCTCCGGCGCCGCCGCATCCGGCAGATGCGAGACCCGGACCCCGGCCCGCCCGTCCGGTGCCGGCATGTGCCACCGATTGCCATTCCACCGAAGGCAGACCACGTTGCTCCGGACGACAACGCCGGCCTCATGGTCGGTCTGCTGCGGACCCGGTACGACCCGCGAGTCTTTCATCCGCTCGCGAAGGAAACAATCGTGCTGGGCCTCCCCGAAGGCGGCCACGATGTGGACCGTTTGCGGCCCCTTGTGCGGGAGATAGTCAAGGATGCTGCTGCCGTTGACTGTCACCCTCCATGCCTTCAGAGCACGGGCAGGCACAAGCTCAACTGACCAGTTCACCCCCCCGATTATCCCGAAGCGTGGGGAACGGACCGGAGCAATGGCTGTCCGGTCTGCGTACAGGGCGAACAAGAACGGCAGGGTGTTCGTCCAGCGGTGCTGTACCGCTCGGAGTGCCGGCCTGTCCGACGTTTGCAGCTTCAGTTCGAAGACGAGCAGGGATGGGTCCCGGGTCGTGAAGACTCCCAGCGAAAGCTGTATGCCGCGATCCTTCGCGGGGACCTCCTCAAGTCTCTCCGGCAGAGGATGGTCTGATGCGTCGAATGCGAACCATCGGGCCGGGCCGTTGAACGACAGCACCTGCTTGCGGGCCTCGACCTTCTCCCCAACGTGGTAGACTTCTCCTCCCAGCGCCAGCCAACATGGCTCTCCTATGAATCCGCGCTGTGGCACGCTGGGCTCTCCCCTGTCTCTCGAGCACCCCGTCAGGAGTGCGAGCCACAAAGCCACGTACCCGGCTCGTCTCACCATCGCCGACATCCACCTGGTGTTCCCCGGCCGAGGAGGACGGCCATCAAGTCGGGGCTTGTCTTGTGACCTTGCAGCCGCAGTCCTTGCCAGTTGTCACGCAGGCAGGCTGCGTTCCGGGCCGTCCAACCTTGTGTTTGACGCCTTACCCGACCGCGAGTTCCGGTGACAGTCGGAATACCCTCGCACGTCCCGGTGGCTGACCGCGGCGTCCAAGGACGGGCGCCCTTGTAGGGTTGACAACGGGGGTTAACAGACATCGGACAGAAAGTGCCCCCGGCAACTGCCACATCCCGACACGAGGCCCAGGCCTGCCAGAAGCCCCGCCGGCGGGCCTGGCCGCCGCCCCTACCAGCCTTTCTGGAGCTTGGCGATGCGGGCGAGCTGGTCTTCGGTGAGGCGGCCTGCGGCGGCGGCGACGTTCTGGCGGACCTGCTCGGGCGTCTTGGCGCCGGGGATGACCACGGAGACGCCGTCGGTGGCCAGGACGTACCGCAGGGCCGCCTGCCCGAGGGTCTGATGCTCGCGCTCCAGAAAGCGGAGCTGCTGCGCCCGCTCGACGTATTCGGTGAAGCGCCGGTGGGCCCAGTGCCCGGGCGAGCGGAAGTCGCCTTCGGGGAGCTTGAAGCCGGGGGAGTACTTGCCGGTCAGGGCCCCCCAGGCCATCGGCGTGCGGGCGATGACGGCCAACCCCGCTTCCGCCGCCGCCTCCAGCAGCGGCAGTTCGCGGACGTCGGCCAGGTGGACCATCAACTGCACGGAGGCGCACCCGTTGGCGACGGCGGCGCGGACCTCCGCCATCGCCCCGACGCTCGAGCCGTAGAAGCGGACCTTGCCCTGCTCCTGCAGCTTCTTGAGGGCCTGCCATGTTTCCCCCCGGCCGGAGACCTCCGCGCCGGGGTTGTGCAGTTGGTACAGGTCGATGCAGTCGGTCCGCAGCCGCCGCAGCGACCCCTCGGCCGAGGCGGCGATGTGCCCGGGCGAGAAGTCGGTGCGGAACTTGGCGTCTTCCCAATACTTGCCCGTCTTGGTGGCGACGAAGACGCCTTCCCGCTTGGCCAGCACCTCGCCGAAGACCTCCTCGCTCTTGAATTGCCCGTACTCCTGGGCGGTGTCGAAGAAGGTCACGCCGGCGTCCAGTGCGGCGTGGAGGGCGGCGATGGAACCCTCCAGGGGGGGAGAGCCCCACTGCGGCTCTCCGATGCTCCACCCGCCGAAGCCGATCTCACTGATCTTCACGCCGGTGCTGCCGAAGTCCCGCTGTTTCATGCCTTCGTCCTTATCCCATGTGCCAGCCGCCGTCCACGCGGAGGTTCTGCCCGGTCATGTAGTCGTGCCGGGCGAGGAAGACCACGGCGGCGGCGACGTCCTCGGGGCGCCCGGGGCGCCGCAGCGGCACCTGGGCCAGCACTCGCTCCTTTTCCCGCTCGCTCGCCCCCTCCTGCCAGAGGGCCACCCCGGGGGCGACGGCGTTGACGCGGATGTTCTCCCCCGCCAGTGCCCGGGCGCAACTGCGGGTCAGCGCCAGCAGTGCCGCCTTGGACGCGCAGTAGGCGCTGAACCCCCCCCAGGCCTTCTCCGCAGAGATGTCGGTGACGTTGACGATCGCCCCGCCCCCCGGCCGCATCAGCGGCACCGCGTGGCGAATGCACAGCGCCGCCGCCCGGGCGTTGACGGCCATCTGATCGTCCCACTGCTCGCCCGTCAGCGACTCGATCGGTGTCCGCTCGAAGACCGCCGCGCTGTTGACCAGCACGTCCAGCCGGCCGAAGGCCTCGGCCGCGGCGAACATCGACTCGATCTGCCCCGGGTCGGCCAGGTCGGCCTGATGCGTCGTCGCCCTCAGACCCATTTGACGGATTTCCCCGGCGACGGCCTCGGCCTCGGCCGCCGAGCGGTTGTAATGGACCACCACGTCCGCCCCCGCCCGCGCCAGGGCCAGGGCGATGGCCCGCCCCACGCGCTTGCCCGAGCCCGTCACCAGCGCCACCTTCCCGCCCAGTTCCATGGCGGCATTATATACGTCCCCGCACGACGCCCGGCGGCGGAAATGCGCCGGGGCGTTTACTTCGCCGGCCGCCGGGGGCATAATGGCCCCGGCCGGGCGGGGGAAGGGGGCAAGGAGACGCGAGCATGCGAGGCGGAACGATTGGCGTCACGTGGGGCCTGCTCCTGGCCGCGGTGTCGGCCGGCGGCGCCGGCCCCGAAAGCGCCGGCGGCACCGGCGGAGGCACCGCGGAGAGGCTCGCCGAGCTGCCCAAGAAGACGCTTGCGTGGGTTCCCGGCCCGGGGGGCCGGCACGTCGCCTACGTGGCCAGGACCGACGACAAGCAGGCCGTGTTCGTCGACGGCCGGCCGCGGGGCGCCCACGACGCCGTCGCCGCCGGCACGCTGCGGTTCAGCCCGGACGGCAAGCGCCTGGCCTACGTCGCCCGCGCCGAGGGCAAGTACGTCGTCGTCGTGGATGGCCGACCCGGCCAGCCCT
>CAZNSB010000167.1:9492-10104 GCA_964575155.1 uncultured Planctomycetaceae bacterium
GCCAGTTCCCCGAACCCGATACGCGCGGCGAGCGCCCCGTCTTCAGCCCCGACGCCAAACGCCTCGCCTACGTCGCCGGCGTCGGCGAGGAGCGGGTCGTCGTCGTCGACGGCAAGGCCGGAAAGCCCCACGAGGGCGCCGCCGCGCTGATGTTCAGCCCCGACGGCAAGCGGCTGGCCTACAAGGTCAAGGCCGGGCGGAGGAAGCTCGTCGTCCTGGACGGCGAGCCCGGGCCGGCCTACGACGTCCTCGGCAACCTCAGCTTCGGCCCCGGCGGGACGCACATGGTGTACCTGGGCAAGGTCGGGTGGCGCCTCCACGTGGTCGTGGACGGCAAGCCGAGCCCGGCTTACGAGAGCGTGGGCGTGCTCGGCTACAGCCCCGACGGCAAACGCGTCGGGTACACCTGCCAGAAGGACTACAAGTGGCACGCCGTCGTCGACGGCCGGGCCTCCACCCCGTATGAGGCCGCCAGCACCCTCCGCTTCAGCCCCGACAGCAAGCGCTTTGCCTTCCTGGCCCGCAAGGCCGGCAAGCTGCACGTCGTCGTGGACCCCCCCGGCGGCCGGGCCGGCGGATGGACTCGACGCAACGGGGAAGGAACGGGCCATG
>CAZNSB010000168.1:0-10095 GCA_964575155.1 uncultured Planctomycetaceae bacterium
GGTCGCGGAAAGGGAGCAAGGTAAATGGCTGCGGGGCGCGAGCGAGACCGCCAGCAGGAGCAACGGGAGCGGGAATGGCTGCTCCTGGAGAGCCTTTGCGCCCCCCGTACGACCGTAACAACGGCTGAGGTTTCCCACGTTATGTCGTTACGCGAAGAGATGCCCGATACATTCGGCGAACTTGCTCAGCAGTATGGGGGGCTGATGGACCGGGTCTTGGAGCAGCGGGTTTACAAAGTGGAGCATCGCGTTTCGGAGGGGCTCCGTTTGTTGGCCGAGGAGTTGGGTCTTGTGAAAGCGGGGCCACGGGATGTGATCGAGATGCACGCGACGGTCCTGAAAACGAAGGTCCGTGGCGCCCTGCCGCAGAAGGCGGATGTCTATGCCGAAGAGGGGCGGCTGGCTGTCCTTGAACTCATGGGCTATCTGGTTTCGTACTACCGCCGCCAGTGCCTGGGCGTCGGCGAACCCCATGCGGCGGAGGCTGAGGTGTCCGTTAGCCCTGGGAACTGAAAGGAGGAGCGCGATGAGCGGGTTTGTGCTGAAATTGTACGTCACGGGGATGACGCCACGGGCGGAGCGTGCGGTCGCCAACCTTCGCCGCATCTGTGCTGAAGAACTGGACGACCGGTACGAACTGGTGATCATCGACGTCCTTGAGAACCCCCAACTCGCCGAGGACGAAAAGATCATCGCCACGCCGACCTTGATCAAGAAGTTGCCGGCGCCCGTGCGGCGGATCATCGGCGACCTGTCGGATACCGAGAAGGTCCTGTTGGGGCTTGACCTGTGCCACGATCTGGCGCGCGTCGCTGCGAAAGGAGAGACGGAATGATACAGCCAAGGACCGACCCGGGGATCGAAAAACTCAAGACCGGCATTCCGGGGTTCGACGATATTTCGCGGGGTGGCTTGCCCAAGGGGCGCACCACGCTGGTGGCCGGTACGGCAGGAAGCGCCAAGACGGTGTTTGCCGTACAGTTCCTGGCGGCGGGAATCCTGAACGCCGACGAGGCCGGCGTCTTCGTGACGTTCGAGGAATCCCCCGACGATATCCGCCGGAACGTGAAGGGCCTGGGCTGGGACATCGCGCAATGGGAGGCCGACGGGAAATGGGCCTTTGTCGATGCGTCGCCGGAGCCCGGCGAGGAGGCGGTCATCACCCCGGGCTATGACCTGGGGGCGCTTCTGGCCCGGCTCGAGCATGCCGTTCGGAAGGTCCATGCAGTTCGGGTCTCGATGGACTCCTTGAGCGCGATCTTCACACAGTTCACCGACACGGCCGTGGTGCGCCGGGAACTCTTCCGGATCGTCGCCGCGATGAAGCTGCTCGGCACGACGGCCGTCATGACGGCGGAACGGACCGTGGAATACGGCGACATCGCCCGCTACGGCGTCGAGGAGTTCGTTGCGGACAACGTGGTCATCCTGCGCAACCCGCTCGAAAGGGAGAAGCGCCGGCGGACCATGGAAATCCTGAAGTACCGGGGAACCCTCCATCACAAGGGCGAGTATCCCTTTACGGTCATGCCGGGCGAGGGCATCATCGTGATCCCGCTTTCATCCATTGAACTTACGCAGCGATCCAGCCAGGTCCGCGCCACATCCGGAAACCAGATCCTGGACGAGATGTGCGGAGGGGGGTTCTTCCGCGACTCCATCATCCTGGTTTCCGGCGCCACCGGGAACGGCAAGACGCTCATGGTAACGGAGTTCGTCTCGGGCGGCGTCAAGGCCGGCGAGCGATGCCTCCTGCTGGCCTTCGAGGAAAGCCGCGGGCAACTCGTCCGCAACGCCACGGGATGGGGCGTGGACTTCGAGCGGATGGAGGCGGACGGCCGTCTCAAGTTGGTCTGCGAGTATCCCGAGTCCGCCGGTCTGGAGGACCACCTGATCAATATCAAGGCTCAGATTGAGGAGTTCAAACCGAACCGTGTGGCCGTGGACAGCCTCTCGGCGCTGGAACGCGTCAGCACCGAGAAGGGGTTCCGCGAGTTCGTCATCAGCCTGACTTCCTTCATCAAGCACCGAGAGATCGCCGGCCTGTTTACGGCTACAACGTCGACGCTGATGGGCGGGACCAGCGTAACCGAAGCGCACATTTCCACGATCACCGACTCCATCGTTCTCCTGCGGTACGTTGAGATGCTCGGCGAAATGCGGCGGGGGCTGACGGTGTTGAAGATGCGCGGCTCGCCCCATGACAAGGACATCCGTGAGTTCACCATCGACGGGGAAGGAATGCACATCGGCAAGCCGTTCCGCGAGGTCACGGGCATCCTCTCGGGCGCCCCGGTGCACCTGGTACGGACCGAGGCGGAGCGCCTCGAAGCCATGTTCAAGGAGGAAGCAGCGGTCAACTGACCCGGCGCCGCCCCGCCGAAGGAGGGCCGAAAGGCAATGCAGGAGACCGATGCCCGAGGCCGCGATTCCGCCCCGGCGGACGAACACCTGACGGAACTCTGGGACGGGTCGTTCCACCTGACCTACGCCCGCTGGCTCGCAGAAGTCGGCGGGGGCGCTCACCGCACGCGCGGCGGGCCGGAATGGGTCGCCGCAACGCCCTGGCCGAGCGACGGTCGGTCGAACCATCGGCTCTTGGGGTAGGCCATGGACCACGAATCGGATGAAACCCGACGCGCCGGCAGAGGCGGGATAGTCCATGCGGCAGTGGCAACGGCCGCAGGGCTCATCTTCCTGCTCCTGGCCGCCGACCCGTGGCCCCTGGAGGGCGTCTTTGCCGACGGGCGGCTCCTGGGGTGGCTCAGATTACAGGAACTTGCCCTCGTCTTCCTGGCGCTGGGCCTGGGGTTTGCCGGGGCATCTCTGGTCAGGCGGAGACGGTTCCTCGAAGATCGCCGCGGTGTCGAATGGACCCTGGCGGGACAGGCCGAACAGTACAGAACCCTCGTCCAGACCATTCCGGACATCATCTACGAACTGGACCCCGACGGCCGGTTCACGTTCCTGAGCGACGCCATCAGGCGCCTGGGCTATGAGCCCCAGGAACTCCTTGGAGAGCACTTCTCTCGTGTCGTGCACACCGAGGACATCGTAGCCGTCAGTTGCGCCTCCGTCCTGCCCAAGTACAAGGGAAAGGTGACGGGCGACGCAGGGGCGCCCAAACTCTTCGACGAACGACGCAGCGGCGACCGGGGCACCCGGAACCTGGAGGTCCGTCTGGTGCCGAAAGACGCCCCGGCGGACTACGTCTATGGCGAACTGCATTCCTCGGCGAGATGGGCCCGCAAGGCCCGCCGCGGCGAGACCGGGTGTTGGTACGCCGAGGTGCATGCGTCCGGGAAGTGGGGGCAACCGGTCCCTGACGGCGAGAAGCAGTTCCTGGGAAGCACTGGCATCATCCGCGACATCACCGAGCGCAAACGCCTCGCGCAGAACCTGGAGGCCAGCCACGAGGCGTTCCAGGCTATCGTCGCCAAGAGCGCCGACGGCATCCTCATCGTCGATGGCGAGGGCGTGGTCCGCTACGCCAATCCTGCCGCGGAGACTTTGCTCAGGCGCACCACGTCTGAACTCTCGGACAGCACCTTCGGCTTGCCGGTGGTGGCCGGCGACGAGGCGGAAGTGGATGTCTGTCTTGGAGCAGCAGAAACCGGCGTTGCGGAAATGCGGATCGTCGAGAGCATGTGGGACAGAGAGAAGGCCTACCTCGTCTCGCTGCACGACATTACGGACCGCAAGCAGATGGAGGCGGACCTGGAAGAGGCCAAGGAGGCCGCCGAGGCCGCCAACCAGGCCAAGAGCGAGTTCCTGGCCAACATGAGCCACGAACTCAGGACCCCCCTGAATGCCATCATCGGGTTCTCCGAGGGCCTGCTGGACCGCGCCGACCGCCACCCGCTGAACGAGCACCAGAAAGACCGCATCGGAAAGGTCCTGCTGAGCGGCCGGCACCTGCTGATGCTCATCAACCAGGTTCTCGACATCTCCAAGATCGAGGCCGGACAGGTCACGGTCCATCCCACGACGTTCGACGTGTACCGCCTAGCCGCAGGCGTCCACGGAATGGCTGAGGCCCTGCTGCGGGACAAGCCGGACGTGGCGTTCGACCTCGACGTGGCGGACGACCTGCCGCCCTTGACGGCCGATCGCGACAAGGTCTGGCAGATCCTCCTGAACCTGGTCGGCAACGCCATCAAGTTCACGGAGCGGGGCTCCGTGACGCTTCGCATCAGACGTGATGGTAGCCGGCTCCTGTTCAGCGTCCAGGACACCGGGATCGGGATTCCTGAAGAGAAGCGGGCCAAGGTCTTCGAGAAGTTCGAGCAGGCACGACAAGCCGACGGAGGGCCTACGAACGGAACCGGACTCGGCCTCACCATCTCCGAATCGCTCGCCGAACTCTTGGGCGGCTCGCTGACACTCAGCAGCGTCCAAAACCACGGCTGCACGTTCACCTTAGCCCTGCCACATGTTTGGGACGACGAACTGACAAGCGAGAACGAAACCCTCGTAGGACAACACGGCTGCGCCTATGGCGGAGGACGGGAATGAATACGATATTGCTGGTGGAAGATGACATGGCGAACCGCGCCGTTATCGCGGACATGTTCGAGTTCGACGACATCGGCGCCGAGCTGGTGGGCGCCACAACCGCGGAAGAGGCCATAACGCTTGCCCGTGTGCACAGGCCGGTCCTCATCCTCATGGACATCCGCCTGCCGGGAACCGATGGCCTGGAGGCAACTCGGATGCTCAAAGACGACCCCAGAACCGCGGCCATCCCCGTGTGGGCCATCACGGCGTATGCCCTGACCGAAGACCGCGAGAAGGCCCTCGCGACAGGATGCGACGACTACATCACAAAGCCCTTCGATTCCGCCGCCTTGAAGGAGCGGCTCCGTGAATTTGTCGCCAAGCACGCCGCCGTGCCCGCAGAGGAACCCACGGAAAGTACGCCTCGCTGAGGCCGAGCGGACGTATCCATCCCTGAAAGGGGTTGCAGGCAGGGGGCATCGGTGGCTTACGCGAAGCCCAGCGCCACGCTCGTTCCGCACCGGACGCCAAAGCCGGCGGACGGCGGTTCCCCTGCGCCGACCGAAGCCACCGACTCACAGAAGGAAGGACCGTGGGCCAGCGGCCCGGAACACATCCTGCTCGAACACGGCCTTGTCACGTTGAGCCAGTTGGAGTGGGCCGCCCAACAGCAGGACACCGGTCCGGGATCGAGCGTTCTTCGGACGCTGGTTGATGCCGGCGCCGTCGATGAGGTCCAGGCACTCCAGGCGATTGCGGCAGACTGCCGACTCCCCTTCATGCGCGTTAGCGCGGCGGAAGTGGACAAGGCCGTCTTCTCGCTGCTGGCAACCGGCGACCAGGAAACCTACCAGGCCGTTCCCGTTCGCCGGGACGGGGACGCTGTTATCGTGGCCACGTCCGACCCTGTGAACGTGTTCCTGGCCGATGACCTCAAGGCCCGGCTCAACGCACCGGTCCGGTTCATTGTGGCTCCCTGGCGCGACCTGAAGCGCACCATCGAGGAACTGGGCCTGGACCCGGACAGGAAGGCCGAGGAGATCCTCAAACGCGTTCAGACTATCACCGAGGAAGACGTCGAAGTCGTCGCGGAGCAGGTGGAAGAGGTATCCGACCTGGAGATGCTCGCAAGCGAGAGCCCCGTCATCCGGTACGTGAACTTCCTGATCGCGTCGGCCATCAAGGACGGCGCCAGCGACATCCACATCGAGCCCGAGGAAGACAGCCTTCGCGTTCGCTACCGCATCGACGGCGTCCTGTTCGAGCAGTCCGCCCCGCCCCCCCAGAGGCATCTGGCCATCATCTCGCGACTCAAGATTATGGCCAACCTGGACATCTCGGAGCGCCGGCTGCCCCAGGACGGCCGCATCCGGGTATCCGTTGGGGGGCGGAAGGTGGACCTCCGGATCAGCACCTTTCCGATGTCGCACGGCGAGAAGTGCGTCATCCGTATCCTTGACGACCGAATGACCGTCGTCGGTCTGGAGCGACTCGGCATGGCCGAGGACACGCTGGAGGCCTTCCAGGAGCAGGTCCGCCAGCCCCTCGGCATGATCCTGGTGACCGGCCCCACGGGGAGCGGCAAGTCCACGACCCTCTACGCGGCCCTGCGCACCGTTGACCGCAACGAGATGAACATCTGCACCATCGAGGACCCCGTGGAGTATGAGTTGCCGTCGGCCAACCAGGCGCACATCCGGGAGGGCATCGGGTTCACGTTTGCAGCCGCGCTTCGGTGCCTGTTGCGGCAGGACCCGGATGTCATCCTGGTGGGCGAGATACGCGACCTGGAAACAGCAGGCATCGCCGTGCAGGCGGCGCTTACGGGACACCTCGTCTTCTCGACCCTCCACACCACCGACGCACCCGCGAGCATCACACGGCTCATAGACATCGGCGTCGATCCGTACCTGGTGACCGCTTCGGTCAACGTCGTCCTCGCCCAGCGGCTGGCGAGACGGATCTGTGAGAAGTGCAGGACGGAGGCCACACCTACTCAGACCGTGGCCGCGTTCCTGGAGAAGTGCGACGCCAGCCCCGAGCAACTCTACCGCGGCGCCGGCTGCGACGAGTGCCGCCAGACCGGGTACAAGGGACGGATCGGCCTGTACGAACTGCTCGTGATGGACAATGACCTGCGCGAACTCATCAGCCGCAACCCGTCACTGACCGCCCTTCGCCGTGCGGCCAGAGACAAGGGCATGCGCACCCTCGCTGAAGACGGCCTCCGGAAAGCCGCCGCCGGCCTGACCACCATCGAAGAGATCATGCGCGTGACGGCCCTGTAGGTGAGAGGTAGACGTCGCGGCGGGCCTCGAACGGGCTTGGACCGGCAGCACGTGACCGCTGCCCTACCGCAAGCGCGACAGCCGCGGTTTCCGTGACGAGCCCCGGTTTGGCGATGTCAGCCTCGCAGAATTGCCGCACCCACAATGCGGGGGGATGTCTAGTACTACTACGCTACAAGCGCTTTGGTTGTGTCCATGCTCCGGGTTCTGGCCCGCGCCATGGCATTTCTTGGCGACCTCTATGCGGTCCGACGTAAATGTTGTAAAGTGCGTGCGCGGTGGGTCTGGAGCACCCGCCGCGGTCCATGGGTTTTTGCGCGGTGGTTGCGGAGAACCACCGCGCAACACTTATGTCGGACCGCGTAGAGCCTACCGTCTCAGCACCGCTCAGTTCGGCACCTCTTCCCGCCGACGTTCTGGTATCCGCAGAGATCTGCTCAACGACACGCCTTCTCACCAAAGCACCCGGCACAGAAAACTTGATGGTATGTTCGGAATTAGAGGGCGAGCCATCCAAGGGCTCGCCCTCCTCCCAGCGCAAGGGCCAGAACTGGCGAAGCAATCGGTCGGCCTTGCTGCTGACACCATGGTCCGCTTCTTGCGGTTCACCCGCCATAGGTAGTTTTGCGGATTTGAGGCTTCGAAATCCCCTAGGCGGCGCAGGCGGCCCAGCCACCAGGACGGGCAAAACAGGGGCCGAAAGCGGTCTTCAATGCTCCAGGGACGTGAGTCCTTCGCGGACGGCGTACTTCGTCAGTTCCGCCGCGCTGTGCAGGTCCAGTTTGCTCATGATATGCTGCCGGTGGGTATCGATGGTCCTGGCGCTGACGTGCAGGCGGGCGGCGATCTGCTTGGCACCGTGACCTTCGGACAGCAGTTGAAGGACTTCGCGCTCCCTGGGCGTCAGGACGGAACCCCGCGCTGCCGTCTCCGCTGCCGACGCCGGCTGGCGAATGCACCGCTCGACCACCAGATCGGCAATCTGCGGGCTCAGATACGTGTGTCCGTCCGCGACGGTCTGGACCCCGCGGACGAGTTCGTCGTACGCGCACTGTTTCAGGAGATACCCGCTGGCGCCGGCCCTCAGCATTCCGGTGACGAACCGCCGGTCTGAATACATCGACAGGGCGGTCACGCGGGTGTTGGGCGACTCACGAAGGATATGCCGCGTGGCCTCCACGCCGTTCAGGTCCGGCATCGAAATGTCCATGACCACAACATGGGGCCTGAGGCGGCGGGTCAGCCTGACGGCATCGCGGCCGTTGTGGGCTTCGCCGACTACCTCGAAGTCAGCGTGCTTTTCCAGCAGGGCCCGCAGCCCCTCCCGTACGATCCTGTGGTCATCGACCAAGACGATTCGGATGCTCATGGCGTGCCCTCGTGCATCGGAAGGTCCCCATGCTCCAGCGGGGCCGTCAGCGTAACCCTGGTCCCACGGCCGGGCTGGGATTCGATCTGGAGCCGCCCACCCAGATAGTCCAGCCGCTCACGGATGCTGAACAAGCCAAATCGCTCCATCTGACCCGTGGGCGGGTGAATGGCTGATACGTCGAATCCGACACCGTCGTCCGCGACGGTGACGCGTATCGTCGAACCCTCTCGTGCCACTGAGACCCTGACCCTGCCGGCCCTGGCGTGCTTGACAACGTTGACGAGCAGTTCGCGGACAGCCCGAAACAGCATAGCCCGCATGTCCTTCGCCAGCGGCTTCGGCCGGCCGTCATCCTTGAAGTCAACGGTGACGCCATGCTTGGGTTCGAACTCCTCGGCCAGCCACTGGGCTGCCTCCACGAAACCCAGTTCGTAGAGGGTGGGGGGGCTGAGGTCGAACATGACGGATCGCGAATCGTCGACAACCTCCGACAGCAATCGGGACACCTCGGCCAGGCCGTCGGCCACGTCGGTCGAGGCGCCCGAACCGCGCAGTTCGTCCAGCCGAATCCCGGCCAGGACCAGTTTTTGGGCAATCACATCGTGGACAAACGCTGCGAGGCGGCGGCGCTCCCGATCCTCCGCGCGAACGAGTTCGACGGCCAACGACCGGAGTCGGTCCCGATAAGCCGCAGCACGCTCCTCGGCCCGCTGGCGCTCGGTGATGTGCTGCCACTGGCGAAGCGCCCGGTCGGCGATACGCGGCATGTCGGCGAAGGTCGCGTCGGACTTGACGATGTAGTCGAGTGCCCCCGCCTTCATGGCATCGACGGCGGCCTGCTCGTCGCCGTGGGCGGTCAGGACCATGAGCGGATAGGCGACGCTGGCATCGTCGCCATCCAGCAGGTCGGTGCCTTTGCCGTCCGGAAGGAGCAGGTCGGCGATGACAAGGTCGGGGCGGGACCGGGCCAGGTACGCGCGGGCTTCGGTCAGCGTGCGGGCAACGGTCAGGCCCTTGACCGCACCGCGAAGGGCGAAGGCGCGGCGGATCAGTTCGGCGTGGGCCTCTTCGTCCTCAACGATTAGGATGCGGCACGGATCGTCGCCCATCAGCATGCCCCCCGGCCTGCGCACCCCTCTGGGTCAAGCCTCCTGGCCTCCCGACTCGAACCAGGCATAGTGATTCCAGCTGAGCCAGTAGAAGCCGAGGTCGTCCATCAGCCGTATGAAACTGTTAAAGTCCACCGGTTTGACGAGGTAACTGTTCGCGTGATACTCGTAGGCTTTGGCGACGTCCTGCTCGGCCCTGGAGGTGGTGAGGATGACGACGGGCGTCCTGGCCAGTTCGTCGGAGGTTCGGATTGTCTTGAGCACTTCCAGGCCGTCGATCTTCGGCAGGCGCAGGTCCAGGAGGACGACGTGCGGGCGCGGGCTGGCGGCGGGGTCGACGTACGCGCCACGGCGGAGAAGATAGTTCAGGGCCTCCTCGCCGTCGGTCATGTGGAAGATCCTGTTGGCCACGCGGTGGTCCCGAAGGCTGCGCAGGATTAGCTCCGTGTGGTCCGCGTTGTCCTCGACGAGGAGGACCGTCAGGGGTTTGCCCCGGAGATCATTGGTCTTTGCCATTGGCCGATCCTCCTTTCCTGGGCAGGGCAAAGCAGAACGTGCTGCCCCGTCCTTGGCCATCAGATTCTATCCAAATGCGGCCGCCGTGAACCTCAATGACGCGTTTGGTGATAGCCAGGCCGATGCCGGTGCCTTCGGACGCGCCCCGATCCAGTTGCTCAAAGAGGCCGAAGACCCGGTCGTGGTACTTCGGGTCGATGCCGATGCCGTTGTCGCGGACCCAGCAGAGGGTCTCGTTGCCCTCGTGGCGTGCGTCGATCTCGACGCGCGGTTCGGGCTGGTCTCCCATGAACTTGACGGCGTTGTCCATGAG
>CAZNSB010000169.1:0-5729 GCA_964575155.1 uncultured Planctomycetaceae bacterium
TCTTGTAGGTGGCCTTGAGGTCGCGGTCGGTGGCCTTGATGTTCACGTAGAGGTGCTCGTCGTCCCACAGCAGCCTGGCCTCGGTCTTGCTCTTGACGGGCTTGAGCATGACCGGGGTCTTGAAGTCCGTGATGACCGTCGCGTGGAGCCACTCGTCCCCGTGGTGCTTCCCGTCGATGGTGATCTTTCCGATGGCCCTTCGGCAGACGTAGGGCTTTCCGGAGACCCACTCCTTGCCGGGGGCGACGGGCTTCCGGGCGGCCGGGGCCGACGGAGCGGTCTCCGCCGGCGGCGCCGGGGTCGGGCGCGCCGGCCGGGTGGTTGGCGCTTCCGGGCGGGCGGCCGGAGCCGCCGGCCTGTCGGCGGGAGCGGCCGGGCGCGTGGCCGGGCCGGGCTCCTCTTCCTTCCGGCAGCCGCAAACGAAGGTCACGATCGCAACGGACAGCACCGCGGCGGCGAAGCCTTTCCACGACAGCATGACAGCTCCTCCCCATTGTCTGGAGTTTTCCATGACCGTCAGGGTGGGATGATAGGCCCTGCGCGGCGGATGTGCAACCCCGCGGCGCGGGCGGGGGGTTTTTCCGAGGGCGAAGTTGGGGTCATGGGGGCCGGAGCGTGGTATATTGCGACGGGCGGCGTGCCCCGGCGGCGGGTCGTGAGAGGCAGGGATGGACAACCCCATGCAACGCGTGCCGGATTCCATGCAGCGGACGGAGGCGCCGGAGTTCTGCCGGTACTGCGGGGCGAGGCTGGACCCGGCGTTCTACTTCTGCCTCTCCTGCGCCACGCCGTACAAGCAGACCGAGTCGGTCCTTCCCCGCCCGCTGCCGCAGAGGCTGGGCGAGGGCGAGCTGATCGCCAAGAAGGCCCCGCACGTGTGGGGGCTGTTCTGGAGCTACATGGCCGTCGTGGTGGGCACGGGCGTCTTCTGCTACGTCCTGTTCGGGGAAGACCGCCCGGAGCTGTCGCTGTTCTTTCAGGCGGCGACGCTCCTGGTGACGACCTGCATCTTTGCCGCGGTCCACTGGCGGTCGCTTCTGGTGCAGTTCCGGCGGGTGGGGCTGGGCAGGCCGGCGGCGTGGATGGGGCTGGCGGCGCTGGTGCCGCTGCTGGCGGCGAACTACGCCTACCACGGCTGGGTGCTCCGGGAGCTGGGGGCGGAGGGGGATCACTGGCTGAACCGGCTGCGGCAGTCCGGGCTGGGGGAGGGGACGCTGGTCTTTTTCATCTGCGTCTTTCCCGCCGTCATCGAGGAGATCGCCTTCCGCGGGCTGGTGCAGCACTGGCTCCAGATCGCCATCTCCCCCTTCCGGGCGCTGGTGCTGGCGTCGGCGCTGTTCACGGCGCTGCACTTCTCCATCCTCAGCGCGCCGTACCTGTTCGCCGTGGGCATGCTCCTGGGCTGGACCAAGTACAAGACCGCCAGCCTGTACCCCTGCATGCTCATCCACCTGATTCACAACTTCGTGGTGCTTGAGTTCTTCTGGCGGTAGCGTTACACTCCGGGTCTTGGCGTTCGGGCGGGTGTGCCGAGTCAAGCCTCCAGGACCTGGATAGAAGGGTGCCGTGTCGTGGCCATTCAGTTGATCGTCATGACGGTCTGCGGGGTGATCGCGGCCGTGATCGCCTCCCACAAGGGGCGAAGCGTCGCCGGGTGGTTCTTCGGCGGGTTCTTCCTCGGGCTCATCGGCGTGATCATCGTCGCCTGCCTGGCCAACGTGAAAGAGCAGAAGGCCCACCGCGAGCAGACCGAACGCGAGCGCCACCGCCTGCGGGAGCAGCTCCGGCAGGAGCGGCTGAAGAACGAGGCGTTCCGCCGGTACTCGGCGGAGCGGCTGGACACCCACGACCAGGTGCTGGGGGTGGACACGCGGTCGAGGCCGGCGGCCCTGCCGGGGGGGGCCGAGAAGCCGGCCCTGTCGGCCGGCGACCGCGCCGAGGCCCCCGAGGCGGCGCTGCACCGCCTCGTCCGGGCCCAGGAGCCCACCGTCCAGCCCGCCGCCGAAGCCTCCGGAAGCCTGTGGTACTACGAACTCTCCGGCGACACGGTCGGGCCCGTGTCGGAACAGCAAGTCAGGGAGCTGATGCGGGCCGGGACCATCGGGCCCAACACCCTGCTGTGGACCGAGGGTCTGGGCGGGTGGACGCTGGCGGCCCGGATCGGGAGATTCAACCCGGGGGGCGTTTCATGAATGAGAGACTCGAGGGAACCCTCGTCCTGGACGGGCTGATCGAAGGCAAGCTCCCCGACCGCCCCGACGCCAAGGCGCTGCTTGGGGAGTGGATCGCCGCCGCCGCCGGGGCAAAGCTGCGCTTCCACCTGGAGATCGACGGGGAGTCCTTCAACCTCCTGGCCGACAAGCGCCCCATCGAGGCGGCGGAGCTGGGTCCGGCCCCGGCCGACGCCATCGCCGAGGCCCTCGGGGAGCTGCTGAAGATCTTCCCGCCGGGGGCGCCCGGGGAGGTCCTCTCGACCCTCCGCAGCGTGGAGTTTCGCCCGGGGCGCGAGGTGCAGACGCTGTACGCCGTCGGCGCCGGGGGGCGGATCGAGGCCCGCCAGAGGACGGTGGACGCCAAGACGACGCCCCGCCCGGAGCCGATGACGGGTCGGCAGAAGCTCAGGCTGGCGCTGGTGGGGGTGCTGGTGGCGCTGCTCGTGCTTGCGGTCTCTGCGATCTTCGTGGACTACCGGGCGCTGTTCGGGCGGATCTTCGAGCAGATCGCCCCCTTCGACGCCGAGGCGGTCGCCGTCAACGCGCCCGCGTTCGGCGGCTATTTCGCCGTCGAGAAGAAGGCCTCCGCCCGCGGCGGCAGCGCCCTGGTGCTGACGCTGAAGCGCGGCAAGGACTTCCCCACCAAGGCGGCCGATTACGACCGCCTGCTGAAGCGGGCGGGCGAGTCGCTGCCCGACCGGCTGGCCGTCGAGGCCCTGGCGCGGGGCTACGTCCGCTGCGAATGCTTCGACAAGAAGGGCAAGTTCCTCGACTGGAGCGTGCACCGCGTCTCGGGGCTCCGCAAAAACGAGACCATCGAGCTGACCCTGACGTTCGCCCGCGACCGCCGCCCGGGCCGCGTAGACATAATCTATTGAAAGTTGTAGATGTATGAATTTCGTGATCTTCATGCCCGACGAGTTCCGGGCCGAGTGCGCCCGCTGCTACGGGCACCCGCTCATCAAGACCCCCAACCTCGACCGGCTGGCGGCGGAGGGCACGCGCTTCGGGCAGTGTTACGCCCAGCACCCCGTCTGCTCCCCCAGCCGGTGCAGCCTGTTCACCGGGTGGTACCCGCACACCGCCGGGCACCGGACCCTCTGGCACCTCCTCCGCCCCCACGAGCCCCAACTCCTCCGATACCTCAACGACGCCGGGTACGACGTGCGGTGGTACGGGAAGAACGACCTGCTCGCCGAGGCGAGCTTCGCGGGCTCGGCGACCGAGGCGCTCGGGCCCACGGGCCGCCGAAACGTCGGGGGCAGACTCGCCACCGATCCCGACCACCCGCTCTACGACAGCTTCCTCCACCACCCCTTCCCGGGCCGGGCGGAAGACACCGCCGACGCCTGGTGCGTGCAGCGCGGCATCGAGTTCCTTCGCGGCCCGCACGAGAGGCCCTTCCTGCTGTACCTGCCGCTGACGCTGCCTCACCCGTCGTACTCGGCCCCGCAGCCCTTCCATGACATGTACGCCCCGGAGGAGCTGCCGGCGCCGCGACCGGCGGGGGCGGAGGGCAAGCCGACGTACCACCGGCTGATCCGGCAGACCCGCCGGCTGGAGCGGATGACCGAGGGCGACTTCCGCCGCATCGCCGCCGTGTACCTCGGCATGTGCAGCTATGTAGACCACCTGCTGGGCGAGCTGCTGGAGGCTCTTGAGAAGACGGGGCTCGCCGAGGAGACCTGCGTGATCTTCACCGCCGACCACGGCGACTGGGCCGGCGAGTACGGGCTGGTCGAGAAGTGGCCCTCCGCCCTGGACGACTGCATCCTCCGGGTCCCGCTGGTCATCCGCGTCCCCGGCGGCAGGGCCGGCGGCGTGGTGGACACGCCCGTCGAGCTGTTCGACGTCATGGCGACCACGCTGGACCTGGCCGGGATCGAGCCCCGGCACACCCACTTCGCCCGGTCGCTGACGGCCCAGCTCCAGGGCGCGCCCGGCGACCCCGCCCGCGCCGCCTTCGCCGAGGGCGGGTACGACCCCCACGAGCCCCACTGCTTCGAAGGGCGAGACTACGGCTCGCAGGTCGGCCGGGGGCCGGACATGATCTACTACCAGAAAGGACGACTCCAGCAGACCCATCCCCACAGCGTCTGCCGGTCCTTCATGGTCCGCACCCACACCCACAAGCTGATCCACCGCACCGCCGACGCCGGCGAGCTGTACGACATGAGGGCCGACCCGCAGGAGCTGAACAACCTCCACGGGCGCCCGGACGCCGCCGACGTCCAGGGCGACCTGGAACGCCGGCTGCTGAACTGGCTCGCGGAAACCTCCGACGTGACGCCCCTCGACGAGGACCCGCGCGGGCTGCCGGAGGGGGGGTTCCGGAGTTGAGGCGCGATCCGGCGCGCGGTCCTCGCCCGACCGGGTCAATCCCTCGCCTTGATGTCGAAGAACGACGGCGCGGAGGCGGGGGACTTGGCGAAGGCCTTCTGGATCTGCTGGAACGCCGGGAGGGCCCCCGCCGGCCAGGTGCGGGGGTGGTGGGCGTTGAGGATCTCCAGCAGGGGCTTCTGGGCGGCGAGCAGGTCGCCCCGGTCCATCAGCGCCCGGGCGCGGGCGAAGAGCTTCTCGGCGGATCGCCTCTGGCGGGCGAGTTCGGCCGGGACGGGCCCGTCGGCGGAGCCCGCGCCTGACCGTATCTGCCGCTGAATCTCGCCGAGCCTCTCGACCGCACCCGCCGGCCAGGCGCTGCCGTGGTAGCTGTTCAGCATCCTCACCAGCATGGCCTGGGCGGGCATCAGCTTGCCCTGGCCCTCGAGCGTCTTGGCCAGCTCCAGGAGGCCGGCGGCCGCCCGCTTCTGGCGGGCGAGCTCGCCCGGGGGGAGCGGGCCGGGGGCCCGGGCGGCGGCGCGGATCTTTTCCTGAACGGCCCGGAGCTTCTCCCTGGCGCCGGCGGGCAGGGCGCCGGCGTCGTGGGCGTTGATCATCCTGACCAGGATGTCCTGGGCGCGGATGAGGTCGTTCTCCCGCTCGGCCTGGAGGGCCCGGTCGAACATCGCCCCGGCGCTGCGGCGCTGCGCCGCCAGGGGCGGCGGGCCGGTCTGGGCGGGGATCTCCGGCCAGAGCTCCCCGGGCAGGGCACCGGAGGTCGGACCGCCGGCCGGGGGGCGGTCGGCATCGGGTCCGGCGGGGAGCCCGTCGGTCGGCGCGGGCGTCGAGGGCTGCCGGGCCTGGGGTGGGGAGCGGCGTGCGGTGAAGTGCGTGGCGGCCCAGAAGACCCCCGCGCTGACGGCGGCGGCTGCCAGCAGCGCCGCCAGCGCCCTCAGCGTGCGTCTCCGGCCGGTGGCCCGGGCGGCCGGAGGCGACGGAGCCTTCTCCGCCTTCTCCGCCTTCTCGGGCTTCTCGTCCTCGTCGTCGGCGTCCGCGGCGGCGACGGGCTGGGCGGTCGCCGGCCAGTCCACCGGCACGTTCAGAAGCGCCTTGCACTCGGGGCACTCGACGACGTCCCGGATCGGCGGGAGCGGCGAGTGGCAGAACCAGCACAGCCCCAGCCGCGTCGCCACCGTC
>CAZNSB010000169.1:5739-10091 GCA_964575155.1 uncultured Planctomycetaceae bacterium
CCAACTGCCAAAGCCCCCCCGTCCCCGGGCCGCGAATCGCCGAATCCGGCTTCACCTTCCCCTTCTCGATCAGCGCGCAGAACTTCGCCCAGTGGACCCCCGGGGCGGCGGGGGTCTTCTCGTCCCGCAGGAACCACGGCCCCATCAGCCGCTCCAGCGACCTGCGGGTCTTCTGATCCAGCGGCAGCCTGCACTGCGGGCAGCGCTCGTCGTCGCGCCCGGGTCGGTGCCCGCAGAAGGGGCACGGCCGCAGGGGCCGGCGAGAGGCGAATTCGGCGTCGCGCGGTGATTTCACGGATTCACTCCGGCATGACCCGGCGGAGATTTTACACGGGTCCGCCCGGCCGATGGGTGCATTTTTTCTCCGCGCCTATATACTATCCGTCGGCCGGGCCGAAACACGTCTCCCGCAGCGGAAAGGTTGCAACATGAGCGAACAGCCAACGATCCTCGTCGTCGGGTCGATCAACATGGACCTGGTCGTCCGCGCCCCGCACATGCCCGCCCCGGGCGAGACGGTGCTGGGGACGGGCTTCGCCACCGCCCCCGGCGGGAAGGGCGCCAACCAGGCCGTCGCCGTCGCACGCCAGGGCGCCCGCTGCGTGTTCCTCGGGCGGGTCGGCGAGGACGACTTCGGCCAGCGGCTGCTGGTCGGCATGAAGGGCGAGGGCATCGACTGCCGAAGCGTCATCCCCACCCCGGACGCCGCCACCGGGGTGGCCATGATCGTCGTCGACGAGAAGGGCGAGAACTCCATCGTCGTCGCCTCCGGGGCCAACTACCGCGTCACCCCCGACGACGTGTACGACGCCGAGGCCCTCTTCGACGCCGCCGACGTGGTCGTGCTCCAACTGGAGCTGCCCCTGCCGACGGTCAAGGCCGCCCACGGGCTGGCGCGTCGGCACGGGTGCAAGGTCGTTCTGGACCCGGCCCCGGCCCCGAAGGCCATGCCCGGAGAGCTCTGCAAGGTCGACGTGATCACCCCCAACGTATCCGAGGCCGAGCTGATCACCGGCAAGAAGGCCGAGGACTTCGACGAGCGCGTCGACAAGGTCGTCGCCTCCGACCTGATCGCCCGCGGGGCGGCGGCGGCCGTGCTGAAGCTGGGGGTCCGGGGCTCGCTGGTGCTGACGGCCGACGGGCACATCGCCAAGGTCGCCCCCTACAAGGTGGACATCGTCGACACCACCGCCGCCGGCGACGCCTTCACCGCCTCCCTCGCCGTCGCCGTCGGCCGAGGACTCCCGCTGACCCAGGGCGCAAAGATCGCCAACGCCGCCGGGGCCCTCGCCTGCACCCGCTTCGGCGCCCAGCCCTCCATGCCCACCAGCGACGAAATCAAGATCCTCATGGCCGACCAGAAACCGTAGAAAAAAACATTTCACCGCGGAGTCCGCAGAGAGCGCAGAGAACAGATACGGAGATTGCCGGGAAGAAGCAGAGAAGAGGACGCCTTGCGGGCAGCGTGCACAGGGCTCGCGGGGGGGTTCAGGGCCCCCCCAGGGAGCGGATCAGGTCCAGGTCCAGCTCGCCCTTGGCGCCCCACCCGCGGGTCCCGGGGGGTATCTGCGGGCGGAACTTCTCGTACAGCTCGAAGGCGGCTTCGTGGAGGTCCTCCGGGGACAAGGCGCGGGCCAGCTCGGTCATGGCCAGGCGGGCGGCGGGGAGGTTCCGGCCGAACTTTCCGGCGAGGTAATCCTGCACCTTGGCCGGTTCGATGGGCCTGTCCTTGACGACGGCGCGGACGCCGTCGGGGGTCTTTCTGGCCGGCAGGGCCCGCCCGCACAGCTCGATCCAGAACTCCTCGCCCAGGGCGACCTTCCTCGCCGGCCCGCCGCGCTCGGGGGCCTTCGGCGGGCCGAAGATCCCCAGCCGACGGCCCTTGCTCTGGGCGTTCAGCCCGGCGAGGCACTTGCCCAGCGTCAACGCCGCCTCGGGGTCGTAGCCCATTCGCTCGGCGACCACCGCCGCCCACAGCGTCAGCACCGGCGCCCGGTTGATCGTGATCCTCTCAGGCATTCTCAGGACGCTCCATGGAGTGGGCTGCAATGAGAGCCGGTCGCGCCGCGCGGGCACGGGCGAGACGCCCGCACCTCGGCGTCGGCCGGCTGTCTCGGCCTTCGGGTCCGCCCGCCGGCCGCTACAAGGGCCCCTCCTGGCCCGCCGTGCGCCCGTGCCGGCGCAGGGAGGGTCGCCCGCCTTTCCGGGCGGGGGTGAAGACCAGCCCATTGTAGTGCGGGGCGGTCTGCACCTGGGCGGCCTTGGCGCGGCGCTGGAGCTTGGCGGCCTTGGCGCCGCCAGGGGGGGCGGCGTTGAGAAACGCCTCCAGGGCCGACTGGTCGTTGAGCTTCCGGCAGCGTCCGCGGCCCCACGCAGCCTTCGGCTTGAGCCCGGCCGCGCAGAAAGTCCTCATGTTCAAGCAGCATCCTTTGCACTTGCCGATAGGTCTCTCGGCCGAATGGTGCTTCATGAGCTGCACCTCCAACGGAATGGCCACGCTCCATTATACCGCCCCGCCGCCGGTCGTGGTTCAAGAAAACCGTCGGCCGAACGCCCCCAATTGGCGTTTCTCGTATGCCCACGGGCCTCCCACGGGTATAATGGGCGACCACAGCGATGCCGGACGCCAGGGACAAAATGGAATCGGCCCCTCCACTTGGCGTTGGCGATGAGGAGTACCTGGCCAGCATGGCGCGGGAGCACGCCGAGGGTCTGGCCGGCACTCGAAGGGCGATGGACGTGCGCCCGGCGCCCGCCAGAGGCGCCGAGGCGCACTTCGGGCAGCGTCCTGGCGCCGAGGTGGAGTCGGCTGCCCCGCCGGCCTGGCCGGAGCCCGAGGCAGTCCCCCCCGATGCCGCCCCGCCGGAGCCCACCGACACGCAGCCCGAACCCCACCCGCAGGAGCCGCTCCACGCCGCCGCCGCGCCCTTCCCCCAGACGCCGGGCGGGGGGCCCGCCGCCGAGGCGGGAGGGGCCCGGATCCGCCTGGCCAAGGCGGACACGCGGTGGCGGCTTTCGCCGGCGTCCAGGCTGCTGGTCCAGATCGTGCTGGTGTCGGCCCTGGTCGCGGTGGCGGCGCTTCTGGCCTGGCTGGCGCGGCGGTAGGGCGGGACGCGTTCTGCGGGCCCTTCCGCCCGGGGCTCCCGCCCTCAGTCCACGTAGGCGGCGAAGAGCCTGGTTTCCTCGGCGCCCCAGGTCTCCTGGACGGTCAGGCGGAGGGCCTCGGCCCGGCGGGTGATGGGGATCCGCACCAGCCGCTGGTCGTTGTCGCGGACCTGGCCCGCGGCCGCCCATTGCCAGTCGGCAAGGGCCTCCACTTTGGCGGCCTTCAGGAGGGAATCGGGCGGGGCGGGCAACTGGTCGGATCGCCCCCACATGCTCATCTGGACCTGCTTGTCCAGGCCGCTGTCGGCGAGGACGGTCAGCCGATCGACGACGGTCGGGCGGGCAAAGTGAATCTCGAGGCGGTCGCCGATGCAGCAGTGCCAGGCGTGCTCGTCGCCGTCCACCGGGCGGTTGATGCCGTCGCGGAGGCACTCGGGATCGCCCGCAGTGGCCTCCAGCTTCGCCCCGGCCGTCGCCGGCGAGAACTCCTGCCGGACGCCGGGCAGGTAGGCGTCGTCGGCGAGCAGGGCCTGCTGGAGCTCGCCCATGTGGGCCGACACGTCCGGAGGGTCGATGCCGCGGGCGCAGGCGACAGCGGCGGCGGCCCCGGCCGCCTGCCCCATGACCGCGGCGGTGCCCATCACCCGCGTCGAGGACATCGCCACGTGGGTGCAACTGGCGCATCGGCCGGCGAACATCAGGTTCTCGACGTCGCGCGCCACGAGCACGCCGTAGGGAATGCCGTAGGGGACCGGCACCTCGCCGTGATACGCCGGCGCCAGTGCCAGCCTGGCGCAGCCGATCCCCACCGGCGGGTGCTCGTCGATCGTCCACCCCCCGTAGGCGATGACGTCGTCGAACCGCCCGCCGGACTGGATCTGCTGCTGCGTCAGCACGTGCTTTCCCGTGTACCGGCGGCTCTCGCGCTTGGCCGGTAGGAACTGCACCCACTGGAGGGCCCAGTTGGCGGCGGCGTCGCGGTGGTGCGGGCAGCGGTTCTTGATGTGGTCCCATACGCCGTAGACCGCGGCCAGCAGGTCGTCGCGAACCCTCTCCGTGTCGTGGATGCTGTGGTCCATCCCGCCCAGCTCGATCCACCAGTAACCCATGCGCCACCAGCCGTGACCCCGCCAGTCGCCGGGCAGGTCCTCGCAGCGGTCGTAGCGGCGGGCCCAGGGAGGCGGGCGGAAGGGCTGCGCCGCGTCGTGCTCGGCAGCGGCGAAGGCCCACGTCCTCCCCATCGTGCC
>CAZNSB010000170.1:0-10083 GCA_964575155.1 uncultured Planctomycetaceae bacterium
CCTCCACACGGGCATCCTGCATCGACCGCTCGATGTGCGGAAGCGCCTTGGCGCCGAGGTAGCCCATCGCCCGGACCGCCAGGGCGGCCACCTCCGCTTTCGGATTGCGGGCTTCGGCGGCCAGGGCCTCGACGTCGCCGGCGCGCCGATACTTCTCGATCCGGGCGGCGTCCGGGCTGAGCCCGGCCAGAGACTCCTCGCGGCGGGCCGCCAGACGCCACCCGAGCACGGCCGCCAGGATCAGGGCGATGCAGATCAGCACACGGAGTCGGACTTGTGCCTCCGCCATGAAGTTTCTCGACAGGCGTTACGGGCTTGCCGACGGCGCCGGCTGGCTCAGGGCCCGACTGGATTCTCCCAGTAGGTCTGGGCGGTCGAGGGGCTGGCCGGGTTGATCTGCTGCGGGTGCATCTTCTTCACGCCGCCGTCGGCGAACAGGACGTTGATGCGGCCCCCGTGGCGGGCGAAGCTGGGCACGCCGTCCCCGTCGGGATCGAGCTTGGCGGCCGACCAGTTGTCGCTGCTGCGGGCGACGCTGCGCTCGTAGTCCAGGGCCAGGATCTTCCCCGGCGCGCCGCCCAGGATGCGGGTGGCGGCGTTCATCCCGTAGCTGCACTCGCTGAACGCCCCCTCGAACGGGCCGTAGTTCGTGTCAAGACGCCACTGAGTAATGCTCTGCACCAACACCTCGCCGGTCTGGGCGTTGCTGATGTCCCCGGCGAGCCCCAGGCTGCCCGTCTGGACGCGCAGGGTGAACGTCCCGTCCTCGTTGTCGGTGACGCGCATGCGGATGTCTTCGTGGTCTTGGGCCGCGGCGCCCGACTGAAGGCCCTCCTGGCCCTCGCTCTCCGGGGTGATCTCCTCGATGCAGAACCAGACGACGCTGTCGTCGCCGTCCGGAACGTACTCCGTGTAGGCCGGGCAGTCCGCCAGCACCTTCCCGTGATGCATCCACCCGGCCGCGACGACCGCCTGGTACTGCGTGTTGGACATCTTGGCAACGAAGGGCCCGTCCAGCCTCAGGCGGTAGTCGAACGACCCGCCGTACATCCGCACCTCCAGCATTTCCTCAACGGGCATGGCCGTGAATTCGCCGCTTTCCGGACAGGTCAGCACCTCCGTCTGGTTGGCGACGTACGGCAGCAGGGCCCGGGGCCAGCCGGGAACCCTGAACGGGGGGGCCTCGCCGAGCATCTCGGCGTTGGCCCGGGCGTTGAAGGCCTGCCCGATCTCGTGGAGGTTGTGCTGGCAGACCGCCATCCTGGCCAGACTCCGCGCCGCCGTCAGCTCGGGCACCAGGATGGTGACCAGCAGGGCGATGATGGCTACGACCACCAGCAGCTCGATCAGCGTGAAGGCCTGACTTGTCCTGCGCCATAGAAGCATTCTGTTTCCCTCGATTGGGTACGCATTTATTATACACGCCGGCTTTGCGGAGGGAAAGGGCAGAAAAAAGGCACCCCCCGCCTGCCGCTGGCCCGCCGCGTCCGCGTGAGCCGGCCGCGGCGCTTCCCGGAGCCGCCGACGGGTCTCCGGCCCGGGCGGCGGGGGTGGGGCGGGTGCGAGATTTTGCTAGGATTTTTCTTGGCCAAATGGGGGAGGCGTGGTATAATTCGCCACGCTGCTCGGGGTGTGAGCCCGCGCCGGGCAGTCCCGCGAAAGTCTTGGAGATTGGAGAAAGGAGGGTTGTCTTGAAAGCGCCACTTTGCGCCGCAGGCAAGGCGTTGGTCTTCGCCTTTATTCTGGTTGCTTCGGCCCCTTGCGCGGATGCCGCCGTCCTGGACCTGAGGACGGAGAACTCCCAGGGCACCATCAACGGCGCCATCTTCCGACAGTACACCCCCGGCAGCTCGACGGGGACGGGCGTGATCGACTCGTTCCTGGTCATCGGGGCCAAAGGCACCGAGAAGGGCTACAACACCAACGCGAGCAAGTTCCAGTTCAACGAGAAGAGCGGCACCGAGGCGATCCAACTGTCGCAGGTGCCGACCTGGGAGATTCAGGGCACGCTGTACCGCGAACTCCTGCTCGACCTCAACGAGAGCTCCAACACAGGCGACATCTCTCTGGACGCGCTGAAGCTCTACGTCGAGTCGGCGGATGACCTCGACGATCACCCCAGCGAATTCAGCACGCCCGTCTACGATCTCGGCAGCAACTGGATCCACCTGGACTACAACACGGCCAGCGGCGGCGGCGGAAAGGGAGACATGCTGGCCTTCATCCCCAGCAGCGCGTTCGGCAGCGACCAGACGAAGTACGTGTACCTGTACTGCGAGTTGGGCGCCAACCACGAGACGGACAACGGCTTCGAGGAATGGGCCGTCGGCGTCGGCGGGACCGTCTTCCCCGAGCCCGCCGCCCTGTCGCTGCTAATAGTGGGCGCGCTCGCCGTGCTGGTTCGGCGAAGGCGGCGGTAGCGCGCACCCCAGACACGGGGCACACAGGGGGCAGGGGCTGCTCGGCCGGGCCGTGCCGGCCTTGAAGGTTCACCTTGACGTGGCGGCGGAGCGGCGGCAGCATAGGCTCACCGTACAAGTCCAAACGACACGACAGGAGGTGCAGCGATGAGTCGCCGGCGAGACGCTGTCGGATTGGTGCTGATCGTGCTGGTCCTCGGCCGGGCGTGCCTGGGGGCACCACCCACTTTCTCCGCCGACCTGGGGCGGGCCCGGAGCTACAAGACCGCCCGCCAGTTTCCCCAGGCCCTCCAGCACCTGAAAGGGATGCTGGCGAAGTACAAGGACCCCGCCCAGGTCAAGCAGATGCGGCTGCTGCGGGCCGAGTGCCTTCTGGGCGCGGGCAAGTACGCCGATGCCCAGGCCGCCGCGGCCAAGCTCCAGGCCGACTACGCCAAGGACAAGGCCATCCTGGCGGCGGCCATGCTCTACGCCGGCGACGCGCTGCGCGGGCTGAAGAAGTTCGACGAGGCCGTCGCCGCCTATCGCAAGCTGGCCAAGGAGCACCCCGGCGACGTCGTCAACGCGTCCGCGGCCCTGCTCCGAGCGGGAACCACCTACTGCCACGATCTGAAGAAGGTCCCCGAAGGGCTGGCCCTGTACGCGGAGGTGGAGAGGAGGTTCGCCGCCGATCCACCGCGCGCCGCCGCCGGCGCCGCCGCGGCCGCCGCCATCCACGAGGGCCTCACCAGGGACTACCCCAAGGCGGCCGGGTGCTACCTGTCCCTGGCCGAGAAGTACGGCAAGGTGTACAAGGTCGACGAGCGGGTGGGATTCTACGCCAGGGCCATTGCGTGCCTCCAGAACGCCAAGAATTTTCCCCAGGCCCAGGCCGTCGCCGCCCGGGCCGAGAGGGCCTCGGCGACGCTGGCGCAGAAGACAGGCTTTGCCTTTCAGCAGGCTGACCTGCTGGTGATGATGAAGAAGTTCCCCCAGGCACGGGCCGCCTGCGAGCGGATCATCTGCACCTGGCCGGTGGAGCTGCCCACCTGCCAGGCGGCTCAGACGCGGATCATCGCCGCCTGGCGGGCGGAGAAGAAACTCAACGAGACCCTGGGGGCCGCCCGGATCTTCTACAACGCCGCCGGCGGCGAGGCCGACATCCGCGCCGCCGCCCAGGCCGTCGCCGTGGCCATGCGCGACGTCGACGGCAACGTCGTCCGTGCCAACGCGTTCCTGAGCTTCCAGCGTCACGGCCCGGCCGGGCCTGACAAGAGGCCCGGAACCCCCGACGACGTCCGGCCCAACCACCTGGCCGCGGTCAGATACCCCCCGCCCGAGCCCGGCCGCGACCAGCGCTTCACCCGCGCCCTCGCCGCCCAGCCGAAGACACCCGACGGGCACCGGGCCCGCGCCTACCTGTACACCCACTGGGGCAAGACGAAAGAGGCCGCCAAGTCCTTCCGCCTGGCCTTCCAGGCCAGCCCCGAGCCGCAGGTCCCCCAGGCTGTCCAGGAACTGGTCATGGTCGGCATGAAGGCCCACACCGCCAGCTTTCACGGCCTGGGGCGCATCTTCGAGTTCATCAGCTATGGCCCCAAGGGCAAGAGCGGCAAGGAAAAGCTCCCCAACCCCTTCGCCGGCCTGTAGCCAGGGCGCCATGGCACGCGGGGGGACGCTCATGGACGGTCAACGTTCAAATTGCGGGTGCCACGGCTGCGTTGTTTGCAGCCGTGCTGGGCCAGGGAAGAGCACGGCTGCAAGAGCCGCAGCCGTGGCACTCGCAGATTCAGACTTGACGCATCACTACGGTCATATACCCAACTGCTTGAGAAGGGCAGCCTCCGGCGGCGCCTGAGGCTCACGCCCCTCGAGCAAGTACCGGATAGCCCCCTCTGCTACGGTGCTTGCCGCCCCAATAAGGGCTTCGACGTTAGGCAGGTCTCGGAGACCGCCGTGCACGGCCCTGTAACGGCCCTTGCAGAGGATACCCTTGAGCGCCTTCCGCCTGACGGAAGGCATCTCTGTTTCGTCCGGGTAGAGGTGATCGAGCAGTTTCAAGACATGTGCTTCCACGCCTCCTTGCCCGCTCATTTGCCAGGCAACGGTCTCAATCGCAACCCACAGCGCGATGAACTTGTCGATTTGGGGTCTTAGAACCTCTGCCCGGTACACCCAGCGCATGGCCCGCGACACGGCGCTACGCAGTTTCTCCGGGAGGGCGAGGAGAGCTTGCTCCTTCTGTTGTAGGGGGTTGTGCAAGCGGGTCGCGTCGTCATGGTAGGCCGGGATCCTGAAAGGCTCCACATCGTTCCAGTCCCAGCCGTTCTTCCCAGCATCTTCCTCCCGAGTGAACAAGGCGTCTGCGATGAATTGCCCCACAAGTCCCGGGCTGGACCAATGCAGTAACGCCGCGATCTCCTCTGTACGAGCGCTGAGTCTCTTCCGCATCTCCCATGGGTTGCTGTCAACTTTCACCTTCTCGCGAACCTGAATCTCGAGGAGGTAGGGATACCCACGGAAGCGCCTTTTCTCGCATTCACCCCGCAGTTCTTTCTTGCCGTCCGGACGTTGACCGACGAGCTTCACGGCGAAAACCGGCAGACACACGGACCGGCAGAATCGGACACTGCCAGTCTTGAGGCGGAGTTCCACTTCGCCTTCAAGATCGACCCCATTGGTCTGGAAGACCGACCGGAGACAGAATACCTTCATCCTTCATTTCCTTGGGTGCCGGGTCGCCTGCGGCGACCCGCCTTCTCACTGCGGTTCAGGTGGTTTCGAGCAGGGAGAGGAGCTTTTCCCGCATTTTCCCGGCCAGTCTGAAGGCTTGGGCCGCTTCTTCGCGTTCGGCCGATTCCCCGGGATAGCGAAAGGCCACGGCGGCCCGAGAGAGGAAGCGAAGCTCCTCCACGGGCCACGACCAGTTTGGGCAGGCATCGGCAAGAAGCTGGTCGAGGTACACCAGATCGTGTGTCTTCGGGGGCACCGCCCCGAGGTGAATCAGCAGCGCCTTGATGAGCTTCTCGACGCACTGCTGGGCGTGAAAGCACACTGCGTCGAAGTTCGGGGAATCTTCCACCCGCAGTTCCCGCCCGGCGGTGGCGAAGTCGCCGTTCGCCTTGGCGACCCATTCGTTAAGCGTCTCGTTCATACAGGACCTTCCCGCTGTCGAGGGCCTCGCGGATGAGGGGGTCGCCCTCGGCGTAGCGGCGCTGGACGTCCTCAGGGCGGGTCGCTATCAGGTCGATGGGGAATCGCACGTCGATGCGGTTGAGTATCTCCAGGGACTTGTGGAAACTCTTTCCTTGAAACTGCATCACGACCAGCAGGTCCACGTCGGAGTCTTCCCCGGCCGTGCCCCGGGCGTGGGAGCCGAACAGCACGACGCGCTGCGGATCGAACTCCCGCCCGATCCGCTCGCCTACCTCCTGAATCTGGTTGATCGTGACCATCGCCGCGCCTCTGGACCTGCCGGTGACGGCCGGTATCATAACCGCCGCGGCTGCGAGCGGTCCACTGTCTTACCGGGCGTCGCGCGCCCGCCGGTCGCGGCAGATCAGCCGAGCCTTGCCATCTGCGCGGGGTTTTCTGATCTCAAAGTGACCGATTCCGCAGCCCGTGAGGGCGAGAGAGCGGTAGCCCCGTCCGTGAGGGCGGGGTTATGGGCGGTGCCGATAGGTGCCAAGTCCCGGGAGGGGCGACACAAGGCAATGCCGGACATTCTGCCGCCCCTTGCGGGGCTGCAGGTCGGAGTTTGGCGGCCGGGGTCCCGGCCCTTACGGACCCGGCTACCCATCTCACGCCCCATCGGGGGCTAAAACGCCAACCGTGACAACGGGTTACCGCCAGTGAGGAATCAGATGGTAGGCTGGGTTGCCGGAGGCAACCCGCCTTGTACTGGTGAACTGACGCCCGCCCTTGGGCGGGCTACTTGTCCGCTCGCATCATGGCCTCTACCTCTGCTTGGGCCATGCGCCCTGTTATGGTCTCCGGACCAAGGTAGCGGAACCGGGGGAGTTGTTGTCCCGACGGGTCGGTAGTAATGTCTTGGAAGCGATACCTGTGGTAGAGAAAGGCAGTGTCCAGCCCGCCGTCGGGAGTGCGCCGGATCGTGGGACTGCCACTAGGTAGGCTGAACATATCGCTGGGCTGCAAGTCACCCGGGGGCTTCTCGTACCTGGCAAGCCCGCACACGACGTGCTTGCCCGCAAATTCAGCGTAGGGCATGACATCCCCCTTGCGGATGACTGCCGGCTTCCCGGGTTCCCAAGGGCGGTCAACCATTAGAACGTCGCGGGCTCCGTCGTAGGCTCCGCCGAGAAGCTCGCAGACATGCCGACCCTGTTCGTTCTTGGCGTACTCTGTCATTGTCCGATCCTTCCCCCGGCCCCTGATGGCCGGATGGCGCATGATGCCACGGCGCCGCCCGGCTGTCAAGGTTCCGGCATTTCTCCCGGTAGCCCCTTGACAACCCATTGCCCTTTGGCTACATAGCACCCGCTGGGGCAAGACATGCCGAACGTGCTGGGGATAGACCTGGGCGGCAAGGCCGTGGGGCTGGCTGTCGTACAGCAGCCGGACAACCGCGTCCTGTGGTGCGGGACGGTCCACCTGTCTGACAGGATCAAGGAGCTGTACGACCTGCGCCGGACGCTCCGCCGCGCGCGCCGCGGGCGCGGGCGATACCGCAAACCCAAGGTTCCCCAGCGCGGCGGTGGCTCGGCCGGGCAGACCCAGTGGAGCGGGTTCAAGTACAAGCGGGCCAAGGGCCTTAACCAGTCGCTGCGGGCGAAGTGCAAGTACGTGGACCCCGAGACGGGCGAGCTGTGCGGCGGGAACACCCCGAAGAAGGCCAACGTCAGGCACCTGCTGATCGAGGATATTCTCGCCTACGGCCCCTTCGCCAACGTCCCACGCGACTACAAGCAGGCCATCCGCGACGTGCTGACCTCGCGCGAGGGCATCACCCGCCGCAGGGAGCGGCTGAAGGACATCCTTTCCCGCGTTAAGGTCAACGCCGACCTCAAGAAGCAGATCACCGACATCTGCTTTGGCGACCTGCCCGGCCGGGGGGAGTTCTGCCGGGAGCATCTGCCCCTGCGCCTGACCCAGACCAAGGTGCCGACACAGGCGGCCTGGCTGCCTGTCTCCATCCGCCTGAAGCAGGAGTTCGTGCTGAAGCAGATTCGCGGCCTCGCCCGCCGCTTCCACATCGAAAAGGTCGTCATTGAGCGGGCCAACTTCGACCTTCAGAAAATCGCCGCCGGCGTCATCGACGACCCGCGCGAGTACCAGCACGGCCGCCGGTACGGCTTCAAGAACACCCGTATGGCCCTGATGCAGGAGTTCGGCGCTCGCTGCTGCTACTGCGGCAAGAGCGTGGTGGGCCAGAAGTGGCACGTGGACCACGTGGACCCCCGGCGTACCGGCGAGGTCAACCGCTGGGACAACCTCGCCATCGCCTGCGAGAAGTGCAACCACCGCAAGGGCGGGCGGACGCCCAGGGATGCGGGGATGAAGTTCGCCGTCGTGCCCGAGGTGATCGCCGGCCGCAGGATACGCCGGTCGCTGGCCCCGCACCCGGTGGACGGCAGCCGCATCCACAAGTACATGACGGAGACCGACCAGGGCATCCGTATCCTCAAGCGGAACCTGTCTGCCATCTTTCGCGGCGCCGACATTGAGGAAACCTTCGGCTACGAGACCGCCGCCTGGCGCGAGGTATGGGGATTGGAGAAGGGCGAACACCACAACGACGCCGTCGTGATCGCGTCCCGGCGAGACGCCGCGGGAGCCCCGCTGGTGTCGGTCAAGCCCGAGACGACCCGGCAGGTCCTCGGCGGGCGGCGCATCTTCGACCTCAACCCCGTCAGCCGGGCGCAGGACGGCAAGTACTACCAGCGGACCGCCGTGGTCGCCGAGGTCGGCGGCATCACGCCCAAGCAGCTTCCGGCGGTCGTGGACGGGCGGAAGCGCCGGCTCGTGGCCCGCGAGTTCGAGCGGCTCGGCATCGAGGGCAACAAGGCCCTGCCGGCGTCGGCCGTCCAGCGCCTGCCGTTCAAGAGCGTCCGAATCCGCAAGCGCGACTGCACGGATGAGAACACGCCCCTCATGGCGACGGGCCACCGCTTCAAGGTCTCCAACGTCGGCGGCACCCGCGTCAACGAGGCGGTCGTGGTGTACCGGACCGCCGCCGGCAAGACGGCATCCTATGCCGTCAAGAACCGCCGGGCCTTCGGCCCGACGCCCCGGCCGTCGGACTTCGAGGCGGAGCTGCGGCGGTTCCGCCCCGGCGACCCCGTAACGGACGACGACGGAGTAGTGCTCGGGCGTGTGGTCAAACTCAGCAGCAAGGGAACGCTGACGCTGGATTCGGGCAAGACCAAGTCCGCCAAGGCGTGCGGGAAAGGAGGTGCATAGCGGAAGGAACTCGTCGGGCGCTCGGGCCTCGGGCGCATGGGATGAACTGTCTGTCCCATGCTTCGCTCCCTGTTTTTGTAGGATTTCGGCCTCGGGCGCATGGGATGAACGCTCGACCCGGAGCTGGAGACGAAACAGGCGCAATTTCGGCCTCGGGCGCATGGGATGAACGAGGCCGGGAGACAAAACCTGCCCTTCGGTAGCATTTCGGCCTCCGGCGCATGGGATGAACGACGGCTGGCGATATTGGAAAGAGGACGACGCCATTTCGGCCTCCGGCGCATGGGATGAACTCACCCTCACCGCAATTCGGGCACTTGTCGCTCAATTTCGGCCTCAGGCGCATGGGATGAACGGTCGCCCTCGGGCACATCTTCCCAGGGGATCAATTTCGGCCTCAGGCGCATGGGATGAACCAAGGGCGGGCGAAACTGGTCCAGCGATGGAGTCCATTTCGGCCTCAGGCGCATGGGATGAACCCATTGACACCACCCCCGGCGATGCCGGGAGAAATTTCGGCTTCAGGCGCATGGGATGAACGCTACCGGCCCATAGTGCCCGTTCGCTCTGGAAATTTCGGCCTCAGGCGCATGGGATGAACGCTGATGGGGTCGCCAGGCAGTCGGCGGCCGACATTTCGGCCTCAGGCGCATGGGATGAACACTGACATGTTGTGTGCAGCAAGCAGGAAAAGCCGAGGATGTTGTGGAAAGCCGCTGAGGAAGTCTCCGCCCGAGGCCCCGGCAGGCAATCTTCCCATGCGGACGAGGTCGAAAGCAGCCTCAGCGATTTCCCGCGATTGCGGGAAAGCCAGGGAACCCAACGAAAGGCGGGACCTGGCCAGCAGCTACGTTTGCAGGACAGCTCAAGACCTATGCCGGGATGTAGTGGCTCGTCTACCCAGTCCCGGCCTCTTGGAGTCTCGGCCCGGAAGGCTGACGCCCTCGCCCCTCGGGGCAGGGAGAGAAAGGTCCTCGCAAGGGGACATGGCGTAGGGCGACCTACGCGACGGCCGCCCTTGGCGGCCGAGGCAAGCCGAGACATGTGCGACCTGCAAACATTGGCTGGGGATAGACGAGACTGATTTGCCCAACGGAAGGCCCGCGTGAATTACATGGGCCCCACAACGCCGCCCGGGTTTCCCCCGGCTCGGCGGTAGCTGCATCCGCGCCCCCAGGTTCTCCCGTCGGCCTGCAGGCGGGACCGGTCGGCCGGTCCGGGTAGGGTCTTGCCATCTGCGGGGGGTTGTCCTATGATGTTC
>CAZNSB010000171.1:0-2658 GCA_964575155.1 uncultured Planctomycetaceae bacterium
CCGTGAGGCCGTGGAGCAAATCGTGTCGAAGGTCGTATAAGGAACGACCGGGCTGGAGAAATGGCCCGAGACTACGACATCGCGAAGGCGTCCGGGCGCTGCTGCCGGTGCGGCCGACAGCTCGCTGGCGGGGAAGAGTTCGTGGCGGCGCTGTTCGACGCCGGGGAGGAGTTCCGCCGGGACGACTTCTGCGGCGCCTGCTGGGAGGGCCGCCCCGCCGAGCCGGAACAGCCCTTCTCCCTGTGGCGCTGCCGCGTCCCCGAGCCGGAAAAGCCCCGCCGACAGCTCGTCGGCGACGAGATGCTCGTCGACCTCTTCGAGAAGCTCGCCGGCCAGGAAGCCCCGGCCAAGCTGAACCTCCGCTTCGTCCTGGCCCTGATGCTGATGCGAAAGAAGCTGCTGGTCTACGACCGCACCGGCGCCGACGAAGGAGGCAGCGAGGTCTGGACCATGCACTACAGGGGCGAGAAGACCCCGATCGAGGTGACGAACCCGCAGTTGGACGAAGAGAAGGTCACCCAGGTCGCCGGTCAGTTGGGGGCCCTGTTCGAGGTGCCGACATGATCCGCCGCCTGCCGCTCGCCATCGCGCTCTGCTCGCTGCCGGCGCTGACCGGGTGCCCGGCCGAAGACTACTCCCGCTGCCCGGAGAAGTTCGTCTCCCTGCCGGAGCTGCTGGCCGAGCACAACGCCAACGCGGCGAAGGTTCCCCGGCTGTGGGCGCGGGTGAGGGTTCGCGTGAGCGGGCCCGGGTTCGCGTGGGGCTCGGCGTCTTCGTTGGCGGCGCCCAACGCCCTGCTGGTGCTGAGCAAGGAGCAGGTCAACTCCGGCCCGCCGAACTTCCTGCTGCGGGGGCGCGAGATGGTGGAGCTGTTCCGCCTCGGCGTGGACGCCCGCGCCGGGCTGTACTACCTCTGGCTGAACATCAACTCGAAGGGCGAGGCGTGGTTCGGTCGGACGAAGTACGCCGGCGCCCCGGCCGCTGAGGGCATCCCCCTCGACCCGACCCAACTGGTGGAGGTCCTCGGCGTGACCGCCCTGCCACCCCTCCAGCCGGAAAAGACCCCCGCCGTCGTCTTGCGACTCCAAAGCCTCCCGCGCCCCGCCTACGTCCTCCGGTATCTCAGCCCCCAGCCGGTCACCGGGCACCTGAAGGTCTGGCGGGAGGTGTATCTGCACTGGGACGAGAAGAAGCCCCGGCGGGCGTATCGTGTCCGGCTGTTCGACGCCGCCGGGCTCTGCCGCGTCGTTGCCGACCTGGCCGACTACAAGCCGATCGCCACCGGCGCCGAAGAGGCCGAGGCCCCCCCGGTCATGCCGACCGACATCCGCATGACCTGGCCGGCGATCAAGGGCGTCCAGGAGGCCAGTACGCTGCACATGCGGCTGTCGGAGATGGCCCCCAAGGCGGTCAGCGTCAAGGCGTTTGACTTCTGGGAGGGCCTCCCGCCCGCCCTGGAGCCGGTGCAGGTGGACTCGGCCTACGGGAAGGTGCCGCCGGGAGGAGCAGAGCGGTGAGGCCCCCGGCGCGAATCACCTGGGCGGCGCTGATCGTCCTCGCCGCCGCGGCGGCCGCGGGTGGCGAGTCGTTCCGACTCGCCGGCGACAGCGGGTTCCTCTGGCTGGCGCTGGCCGACAAGGACGTCTACCAGTTGGCCGTCAAGCCCCCCGGCAAGCCGTGGGAGAAGGTGCCGATACGCTCGGCCCGGGGGCGGATCGAGGCGTTCGCCGCGGTCGGGGACGGCGCGGTGGTCTTCTTCGGCGACGGGGGGCACGTGCGGTACTACCCGGGACAGGGGGAGGGATTTCGGGGAGTGAAGCCCCCCGCGGCGCTGTGGCCGGCGGGCACGGCGGTGCTGTCGGCCTGCGCCGCGGCGGACGCCGACCCGGACGCCGTCCTGGTCCTCGTCGCCCGCCCCGTGCGGCCGCAGGGCCCCCTCACCGAGCCGGCGACGGCGTCCGCGCCGCACACCCGCTCCCGCCCCCTCCAGTTGGCCCTGCTCCGCTGCGCAGGGGGGCAATGGCAGGAGCGGGCGACGTTCCCGCTGGAGGCGCCGGCCAGGCCGGCCCACATGGCCAAGCTGGGGGCGACGCTGTACGTCCTCCTGGAAGGCCCCCCGCCGGCCTTCCTGGCCGTGGAGGGCGGGACGTGGCAGCGGCTGGAGGCGCCGGCGATGAAGAAGGCCCGGCCTCTGGCGCTGATCCGGACCGGCGGCAAGCTGCTGCTGGCGGCGATGGACGACCCCCAGCCCGGGCAGGTGTCCATTGCGCCCTTCCTCCAGAAGCAATTCAAGCCCTCTCAGGTCCTCCGGCGGGTCAAGGAACCCCTCACCTGGCCGAAGCACGCCCCCCCCGCCGCAGCCGGGTTCGGAAAGGGCATCGGACTCCTCTGGCGGGAGGGAACGGGCTATCAGTTCGCCGCCTTCGACCTGGACGGACGCCTCACCGGCCGGAGCCCCGACATCTTCTCCAGAAGCCGAGCAATCGAAACCGTCAACCAGCTCTGGGGAGGGCTCTTGTGGGTCGTGCCCCTGGTGATGATCGCCTTGATGCTCTGGCCGGGCCAGCCCCTGAGGACCGCGCCGTTCTCGTTGCCGTAAGTAATCATGGTCAGGTTCTGGAAGCGAGAGAAGGAACATGGGATAGTGGTCAATTGAAA
>CAZNSB010000171.1:2668-9942 GCA_964575155.1 uncultured Planctomycetaceae bacterium
GGCCAGGTCACGCTCCGCGGGGGCTCGGTCCTGCTGGCCACGGTCTTGGCGTTCCCGGTCTACTGCATCGCGCTGGAGAAGCTCTACGGGGCGACCCTGGGCAAGCTGGCGCTGCGGCTGCGCGTGGTGGGGCAGGGCGGGCGCAAGGCCTCGCTGCGGGAGCTGGCCCTGCGGAACATCTCGAAGATCCTGGAGCTCGCCGTGTTCCCGTTCCTGCTGCTGCCGGTGTTCACGCGGTATCGTCAGCGGCTGGGGGACAAGGTGGCGTGGACGACGGTGATCGACCTGGAGCGGAGCCTGGCGGCGGCGCCGCCGGAGGGGCCTTCCCCGGCGGGCCCGGAGGCCGAGGCCGGCGATGAGGAACGCCCGTGAGCCGGCGGGCCCGGACGCCGCGGGACCTCGCGCCGGCCGGGACTACACCCACACCCACCACAAACCACAAACGCCGGCGACCCCGTTTGGCCGATGCATAAGTGACCCATGAAGGCGAGATCGAAGAAGGTACTGATCCTGCTGGTCAAGCTGGCCGTCGCCGCCGGGCTGATCTACCTCGTCCTCCGGCAGGTCCACTGGGGCGACTACACGGAGACGATCAACCAGCAGGTCTTCCAGCGGAAGGGGTTCCGGTCGGTCCTGACCTCGGCGAACCCGCTCTTTTTGGCCGGTGCCCTGGGGTGCTTCCTGCTCCCAATGTTCATCCTCGCCGTCCGGTGGTGGTACCTCCTGAGCATCCTCGGCATCCATATTCCGCTTTGGGAATCGGTCCGGCTGACGTTCCTGGGGACCTTCTTCAACTACATCATGCCCGGCGTGGTCAGCGGGGACCTCGTCAAGGCCTACTACGTCTTCAAGCACACCGACCGGAAGGCCGCCGCCCTGGTCAGCATCTTCGTGGACCGCGTCGTGGGGCTGCTGCAGTTCGCCGTCCTGCCCGCGGCGATCATCGCCGCGCTGGCCGCCGCCGGAAGATGGGACGACCGGCTCCGCCTGCCCATGTTCGTGATCGCCGTCGTCATCGGCGCAGTTGCCGCCGTCGCGGCCGTGGTGGTGAGCCCGGCCCTGCGGCGCCGGCTGGCGCAGGTCTTCTCCTTCCTCCCGCTCCAGCGGCACCTGGGAATGGCCGGACAGGCCGTCGAGCTCTACCGGCGACGCCTCACGGGGCTGCTGAAGGCCCTGCTGATCACCTTCGGCTCGCAGGTGGTGTTCATCACCGGGCTCATGCTGGCCGGGAAGAGCTTCGGGCTGCCCACGCCCTGGTACCACTACTTCCTGTACTGCCCGCTGATCTACATCATCGCGTCGGTGCCGCTGACCCCCGGCGGGGCCGGCGTGATGGAGTGGTTCTTCGTGAAGTTCTTCGCCGTGGGGGAGACGACGGCGTCGGCCGTGCTGGCCCTGGCGCTGGTGGCCAGGCTGGGGCCGATGATCTGCTCGCTGCCGGGGATCGGTGTGGCCCTGACAGGGGCCAAACTCCCCAAGGGCGAAGACATCGAGGCCGAAATGGCCGCCGCCCCCGGCGAGTGAGCCCGCCGCCGGATCGCGCCTTAGTCAAGTCGCCCCCCCGTCCTGCCGACACCTTCAGCAGCCTGAGGTCCCAACATGCCTCTCATTCAGGAACTCAGCGGCAGCCAGATTCGCCAAAGCCTTGACGAGGCGATCCGGCGCCGCACCCCCGTGGCCATGAGCTGCCGGGTCGGCCAGCAGTGGCACAACCTGCGCACCAGGGCCCTCCAGCGGACGGGGGGGAGCCTGTGGCTGGAGTTCCCCGTCATGGAGCCCGCGGACACAGTGGATCTGGTTGCCGGCCTGGAGGTGGGATTGTCCTTCAAGCTCAAGCACCACAAGCACATCTTCAACGTGCCGGTGGAAGCGGCCGGCGAGCTCGAGCCCCGGGTCGGCCAGAAGGTCCAGGCCCTTCGCGTGACCATGCCGGCCCGGATGCAGCGGGTGCAGCGCCGCGCCTACCTCCGTGCGGAAGTGCCCCGGAACCGGTCGGTGCTGGCAACGTTCTGGCAGGGAGAGCCGGGCGCCGACCACCCCGCCGAGAGCGACACCCCCCCCACCTGGGAAGGCTGGGTCACCAACATCTCTGCGGGGGGCTTTCAGGTTCGGCTGTCGCACGGCGCCCCGGAACTGGACCTCGGGGAGGTGGTGAGCGTCCGGATCGACCTGGGCCAGGAATACGAGCCGGTGACCGCCATGGCACAGTTCCGCCAGCACCACATGGACGACAGGGCCGTCCGCTACCACGGCTTCCAGTTCGTCGGGCTGAACGAGACGCCGCAGGGCCGGAAGATGCTGCGCCGGATCGGAAAGACCGTCTGCGAGTTTCAGCGGCTCCAGGGCCGGCGCCGGGCCCACAACGTCGCCTGAAAACACCTCACCGCGGGAAAAAACAGTTCACCACAGAGAGCGCTGAAAGCGCAGAGATAGGAAAGGCTCACAGACAGAAACAACTGGCGGGAATGCCTGTCTCGCCCGACCCCGCTTGGCCCCCGGCCTCTTCTTCTTTTTCTTCTTACTGAATCTCTCCTCTCTCGGCGCTCTCTGCGGTGAACGCCCTTGCCCGGCCGGGGCGGCAGCCCTACCATGCCGGCATGAAACGGCGCTCCGATGCCCGGTTCCACGCCATCTGGCCGACGGCCTGGGGCCCCATGGCCGCCGTGGCCACGCCGGCCGGGCTCGCCCGCGTCATCCTGCCCTTCTACCACAGCGAGGACCTGGGACAGTTGATCGCCTTCGAGCACCCCGCCTCCGTCGAGGACCCCCGCGCCCTGGCCGAATTCGTCGAGCAGAGCCGGGCCTACTTCAACGGCCGGCAGCCCCGCTTCGACGCCATCGCCTGCGACCTGCCGCCCGCCGAGAAGTTCTCCGGAAAAATCCTCCGCGCCTGCCGGGGAATCCCGTACGGGCAGACGTCCAGCTACGGGCGTCTGGCGGCCGCCGCCGGCGAGCCCGGCGCCGCCCGCGCCGCCGCCGCAGCCCTGGGCAGGAACCCGTTGCCGCTGATCATCCCTTGCCATCGCGTAACTTACGCTGACGGCCGGCCGGGGGGCTTCTCCGCGCCCGGCGGCGTGGCGCTCAAACGCCGAATGCTCGCCCTCGAAGCCGACTGGCGCGACTCTGCCGCCAATGCCGGTCCTGACGGCTGAGGTCGGGCGCCGAAATGCCTTTTCTACAAGAAACTCCTTCCCGATTTGCACCGGCACGAATCCTTATCCTAGACTGCACTGGGCGGTCGGGAGGAAGTGCGCCCTTCCGCGCCCCGCGGGAAAGCAGCGGAGGCATTGGCGGCATGCGAAAGCTCATAAGAATCATCGTCCTGCTGGCGGTCTTTCTGGCCGGATACTACCTGGGGCACCTGCCGGGCAGCCCCGACATCTTCGCCCACGCCGCCAAGGTCTGCCGGGGCATCGACGCCACCACCCGCGACATCGCCGCCACGGCCGAGGCCGAGAACACCACACTCACCGAGACGGCGCTGTCCCGCCTGTTCGGCAGGTCCGAGCAGAGAGCCGGTCCGGAAGACCTCCCGGCCGGCGGGCGGAGCGGGGACTGATGTCGGCGTGACTACCGCGAAGGGTCCTGTCCGTAGTAGCTTCCCGGCCCGTGTTTTCGCTTGAAGTGCTTCTCGATCAGCTCGGGGGGCATGATGCGGGGGTAGGGCTCGACGCGCAGGGTTTCGGAGGCGAGGCGGGCCAGGAGTTCGAGGATGGAGGCATTGTGCACGGCCTGGTGGGGTGCGGCGCCCCAGGCGAAGGGCCCGTGGCAGGCCACCAGAACGCCGGGGACCTGCGACGGGTCGAGTTCCGCGAAACGCTCGACGATCACCTTGCCGGTGTTGGCCTCGTAGTCGGTGTGGATCTCCGCCGCCGTCAGCGCCCGGGTGCAGGGGACCGGGCCGGGAAAGTGGTCCGCGTGCGTCGTCCCCAGCGGGGGGATCTCCTTGCAGGCCTGCGCCCAGGCGGTGGCGTAGAGGCTGTGGGTGTGGACGACGGCCCCGATGGGCTCGAACGAACGGTACAGCGCCAGGTGCGTGGGGGTGTCGGAGGAGCACTTCAGGTCGCCGGCCACCACCACGCCCGTCTCGTAGGAGACGACGACCATGTGCTTGGGCTTCATTTCCTCGTAGGGCACGCCGGAGGGTTTGATGACCAGGCAGCCGGCGGTCCGGTCCACGCCGCTGACGTTGCCGAAGGTCTCGGCGACCAGCCCCCGACTGGCCAGCTCCAGGTTCGCTTGGCAGACGGCCTTCTTCAGTTCGTCCAGCATCGGCGGGGTCCTCATGGATTGACGATCGCCTTGACGACGCCGTCGCGGTACTCGGCGGCGGTCTCGTAGGCCCGCTGGGCCTCGGCCAGGGGCCAGTGGTGGGTGGCGAGGCGGGCGAGGGGCAGCTTCTCGGCGAGCGTCCGGGTCAGGGCCCGGGCGAAGGTGCGGCTGGCGCGGCGGATCATCCGCACGTCCAGGCCCTTTCGCCGGGCCAGGGAGTGTTGGAACGCCAGCCGGTCCTCCGCGGGGATGCCCACCACGCCGACCACCCCCGCCGGGGCGGCGATCTCGACCATCTGCGCGAACGTCTCGGGCTCGCCGGCGCACTCGAAGACGAAGTCCGCCCCCGCCCCGCCGGTCAGCTCGGCGACGGCGGCGGGCACGTGGTCACGCCGGGGATGGAGCGTGTGCGTCGCGCCCAGCTCGCGCGCCAGCCCCAGCCTCTCGTCCAGCAGGTCGGTGACGATCAGCGGGGCGGCGCCGCTGCGGGCCAGCAGCAGCACGTGCGCCAAGCCGATCGGCCCGACGCCCAGCACGGCGACGGGCACGCCGCCGGCAACGCCCAGGCGGTCCAGCGAGTGCACCGCGATCGCCAGCGGCTCCAGCAGCACGCCGGCGTCGTCGTCGATCGCCTCCGGCAGCTCCTCGCACAGCCGGACCGGATGCGCCAGGTATTCCGCCAAACACCCTCCCTGCGGGGGCAGGCCCAGAAAGGTGTGGTGCGGGCAGACGTTGGGCTTGCCCGCCAGGCACCAGCGGCACCGCCCGCAGTGGATCGCCGGCTGGATGAACACCCGCTTGCCGGCCAGCGCGTCGTTCCCCTCCGCCCCGACCTCCTCGACCACGCCGACACCCTCGTGCCCGGGGACGAACGGCCCGCCGGCGTCGGCGATCCCAATCCCGCCGATCGAGCCCTCCCTGAACATGTGCAGGTCCGACCCGCACACCCCCACCGCCGTGATCCGCACCAGCGCCTCGCCCGCCTGCGGCGTCGGGACCGGCGCGTCCTCGATCTCGAACTTCCCCGGCGCTTTCAAGACGGCGCGCTTCATGAGAAAGATCATACGCAAGTCCCTCCCACGGGTAAACCCGTGGGCTTTCTCTCAGAAGCCCACGCGTTCACGCGTGGGAACCCCCCGGTTCGATGATCCCCTCCCGAAACGTCCACACGCAGGCGCCCTTCTCCACGTGGCCCCGGATGTAATGGAAGACGTTGACCTGGTGAGAGCGGTCTCTCACGGGCAGCGGGCGGCAGCGCTTCGCCCAGACGGCGCCGGCCAGCCCGTGCTTGCCCAGCAGACGGGAAGAGACGCCCTTCGCCTGACCCACCGGGCCACGCACGGCCCCGCCGGCGAACCTCCCCAGCACGTGGTAATGCACCGCGTCCACCGAGGCGGCGATCACCTCCACGCCCAGGGCTTTGAGCTTCTCGACGATGGCCTCGAGGGCCACGCGGCGCTGCGATGGGTTCAGACGCACCGGGGGGTCCCGCAGCGCCCCTTGCGACGACGCGTGCAGGGCGTCGTATTTTCCCTTCGGCGGGGGGTTCTTGTAGTCGCCGTCGACGTGCTCGCGGTGATGCCGGGCGCGCCAGCCTCGCGGGTCGCCCGGCAGCCACGACCCGTGCGTGCCGCCGGTGACGTGGTACCATCCGCGCCAGGCGTTCATGGTGCGGCCCCTTGGTGATCTCTCCCACGGGTTAACCCGTGGGCTTTGCATGGGAAAGCCCACGGGTTCATCCGTGGGAACGGTTCGTCACCTCCGCGCCCCGGCGCGGATGTCCAGGAGGTCCTTCATGACGTTGTGGCACCGTCCCCGCCACCCGGCGGTGCCGAAGGCGTCGTGGAGCTGCTTGTACAGGGCGTAGAGCCGCCGGTAGACGTCTCTGGCGGCTCGGCTGGGCCTGTAGACGCGGGCCTTCAGGGCGGCCATGGCCTTCTGGGCGGCGGGGAAGCTGGCGTAGCCTCCGGCCTTCCTTCCGGCGACGACGGCCCCGGCCATGGCCGCTCCCAACGCGCACGTCTGGGCCGAACGAGACACCTTCATGGCCCTCCCGGTGACGTCCGCGTAGATCTGCATCACCAGCGGGTTCTTCTCGGCGATCCCGCCGCAGTTGACGACCTGCCTGACCTTCACCCCGTGCTCCTCGAAGCGGTTGATGATGGTCAGGGCGCCGAAGGCAGTGGCCTCGATCAGCGCCCGGTAGATCTCGCCGGGCGTGGTGTACAGCGTCTGCCCGAGCAGCAGGCCGGTGAGTCGCTGGTCCACCAGGATGGTGCGGTTCCCGTTGTTCCAGTCCAGCCCCAGCAGGCCGGAGGCCCCCGGCTTGATCCTGGCGGCGGCCCGGCTGAGGGCCTCGTGCGAGCCGGCCTTCTTTCCGCCGGGGCCGATGTAGTTGACGAACCAGTTGAAGATGTCGCCGACGGCGGACTGACCGGCCTCCAGGCCGAAGTAGCCCGGCAGGATGGACCCGTCCACGATCCCGCACAGCCCGGGGATGTCGGGGAGGTCGCGGGTGTTCCTCACGACCATCATGTCGCAGGTGCTGGTGCCGATGATCTTGACGAGGGTCCCCTCGCGGATGCCGGCGGCGACGCCGCCGAGGTGTGCGTCGAAGGCGCCGACGGCGACGGGGATGCCGGGCGGGAGGCGAGTTCTCCCGGCCCATTTTGTGGTCAGTCCGCCGACGGCGCGGTCGACGGTGTACGCCCGCCTCGCCAGCCGGGAACGCAGCCGAGCCATCCTCTCGTCCAGCCGGGCAAGGAAATGCTCATCCGGGTACCCGCCCCACTTCTCGTTGTACATGGCCTTGTGGCCGGCGGCGCAGACGCCGACCGTCAGCCGGCCGGGGGCCTCCGTGCCGGTCAGCATGGCGGGGATCCAGTCGGCGATCTCCACCCAGGTGGCCGCAGCGTCGAAGACCTCCGGGGCGGTCCGCAGGCAGTGGAGGATCTTGCTGAAGAACCACTCGCTGGAGTACGTCCCGCCGCACTTGGCGAGGT
>CAZNSB010000172.1:0-9882 GCA_964575155.1 uncultured Planctomycetaceae bacterium
AGCACTTCTGGAAGCACCTTCAGTTCGACTGGCGGACGATCCCGGTGATCCATTCCCCCGTTGGGTCGGGCAACCTGAACACCGAGTTCAGTTCAGGCGGAGCGACTGCTCGACGGACTCCGGACGGAAAGGCCAATCGCCACGCTCTGAGCGCACCGGCAAAGCCCACAACTTCGAGGACACCGGCAGGGCTAGTCTACACCCTCCAGGGCCTGATCGACGTCCTTCAGAAAATCGAAGAGCCAGGCGGTTTCAGCCTTTGGGCTCTCGATGCGAGGCCGCGAAAGGATTTCCTGAAATCGTGAGGCGAGGTAATCGCAGATCTCTCGGTAGTGAGCGATCGCCAGCCGCGTGAGACTTCGTTCGTGCAGCCTTCGCAGTTGCTGGGGCTCAGTGCAACAGTGCGCGCTGCTCTTCCGGCTCAAGAGCCGGTAGGAGCGGACTTGAGCCGGCAAACCCACTCCGTGCCGGAATCTTTCGACATCCATCTCAGGGGCTGAGAGATCATCGAGGACATGCCACGCGATTTCCGGGCAGGCCGCCCCCGCCGGGATGGCCAAGTACCACTCACCAGCAAGAGACCTTCCCCCGCCAACCCCACGCTTGGCCGCAGGCAGCGGACCGGCCTCGATTTTGCCCATCAGTTCACGGTGCTGGTCGAGCAATTCGGCCAAGGTCGTGAACCAATGCCTGGAAAAGATGGCATTCGGCGAGCAGGGGCCAGGCTCCGCAAGGCTCTCCGGTGAAATGAGCCGCCGCATAACGAACAAAGCATCGACAAACGCGGTTCCTCGTCGGTCGGCCAGTCGAACATCCTTACCAAGAACGATTTGCCTTCCGGCCCGCACTGCGCCTACGATCTTCTCCCGCGCATCTGTGCGACTGTTGAACAGCAATTCCAACAGCATTGCACTATAGCTTTCTTGCGCGCGCCGGTCGAAATCGAACTTGACCAGCTTCTCCTGGGGATGGGCCCCCAGCACACGGTCTGCCATTTCAAGGACTTCGTACCATGTTGCGGGAGGTCGCCGGATACCCGCCGTCGCCAACAGGTCCTTTCTCCAGCAGAACAGTCCCATATTGACGAAATACGGCAACGCATACATCGCCCCGTTATGTCGAGCCTTGTGTTCGGCCGCCTTGACGAACTCTCCTCGAACACCGGTCCTTTCCAGTCTCTTCCGGGCCATTTTGGAGAGGTCGAGCAGCGAGCCCCGCTTCGCCAACTCGCAAACCCAGTACTCATCCACCATCGTCACCGCTGCAACCGGCGTCGGGGCACTTGGTTTCAGGAGGAACGAGCGGTATACGTCGGCCGCGGACGAGGGCTCAAAGGGATCGCTGCGCACGCGCTCTTCCCCGAACGTACCGCGGATGACTTGAACTTGGTGATCGTGATATGCCCTCTGCAAGGAGGTCTCCGAGTAGAACTTCAGGCTTATGTCGACAGGCTCAGGCACGGGCTGCTGCAGCTTCGTGAATCCTTCGAAGGAGGGCCTGAGCTTCAGGGCCCCGTTGCTCCGTGTAACTTCCCATAGCCCACGGTTGTGCCGCCCGCCGATGGACGCTCGGACTTGCATCGCCAGCTTCTCGACCCCGAGCAGTTCCTTCCAGGAGAACCAGATCAGGTTGTCGAAGTGCGATGCGACGGCCGCGGAGGGTTCTTCCGCCTGTTTGGGGTGGTCGGGCAACACCTGGATGAACAGCGATGTGACACGGCGCGAGCGCAGGTACGCGAGCAAGACCGATAGGAACGTATCCGCCTGCTCCCTTGCCAGCGGGAAGCTGTGGAGCAGCGGCGTGAGATCGTCCACGACCAAGCGGCGACAGCCCGTTCCCTCGACCCACTGGCTGATCCTGCCCAGCAGGACGCTCGGAGTGTCAAACAGAGAGGGCAGTGACCTGTGTTGTACCTGCGCGTCCCGTGCCAACTGCCGGTGAAGCGTCTCGCTTTGCCGCTGCAGCTTGTGGCGGGCCGAAGTCCCGTCCGTCGTCTTCAGATCCCTCTGCACCTGTCGGATCTGGTCCAACACCCGCGTACAGGCGTCGAAGGACGCCTCGAGCGGCTGAAGGGCCTTGTATTGCTGAATGAAGTGGATGAGCGAGTTCGGCCGGTGCCGAAGCAGGATCAGCAGACCCGTGTCAGGCTTCAATGTGCGTTTCTGTCCTGCCGCTTGCCTCCCGAGCGTCGTTGCCAGGAAGTGCAGTGAGATGGGCGTCTTCCGGGTCGAAGGGGGGCCTGACAGCAGCGTGGCGCTGCCTTCGGGCAGGCCCTCCCCGCCCAGGATCTCGTCCAGTTCGGGAATGCCGGTGCTGAGTTGTGTGCCGGCTCTCTCGCTCTGTCGCTGCTCGTCCCCCCGCGCGAGGCTTTGCCCCAATCGGCCGGCCAGGGAGGGATAGATGACGATGCCCCGGCCGTCCCTAATGCCGATCTGATGACGCCCCCGCACGTGGTACTGGTACCGCATCTTCTCTATTTCAATAAACCGCTCGCGGTATTGCCGGGAGCGCATGAAGCCGGTCCCGAGGCGGATGACGATGTCGGCAAGGAAATACTCCGGCGCCGCGCGTTGCCTGTCCTGCGGAGCGCTCTCGTCAACCAGGATCGTCAGGAATCGCGTGTCGGTGCTCTCCCGGCTAGGGTAGATGAGTGCCTGGAGGTCCTCCCGCGAGATGTCCCCGAAGGATGAGAGGCTGTCGAGGACGAACACCACGAACTTGAAGGACTTCCGAATAGCGTCGTAACGGTCTCGCGTGAACGATATCAAGCGTTCGACGTCACTGACTTGCCCCGGCACGAGCTTCCCCGCCGTGCGAGGGTAGACCGGCCTGTCACGGACCACGAGGAGGTTCTTTCCGGACTTCGGCAGCCGTAGCGCATCGTTGGTGCCGCTGATGTTCTGCACGGCGAAGTCCGAACTCGCCAGTTCGTATCTCCGAAGCCCTTCCGCCACCTGTGGCTTGGCCGGATGGTCGATGGACCAGTAAGCGCCGAGCGTCGGCCTGGGGACCCCCTTATCACTCCCGGCCAGAAAGCTGGCCAGCAACTGCGTCACCAGGGTCGTCTTCCCGGCCCCCGCCTCGCCCGAGACCACAGCGACCACCCCGCTGGTCTTCTCAGGGATGCGGATTCCCCCCCCCAGCAGGGCATCCAACTCCTCGATCCCGGTCCTTAGCCGCAATTCCTCCATCGTCTGGGGGGCTGACATTGCTAGTCCTCGTTCCCCCGTGGTGGCGCCGGGGAAAGGCCGCCCGCGTTCAAGAAGGGAAACAGGTTGCAGGACTTGGCATTCGCCAAACCAGTCTTGAGCATCCTCGTTAGAGATCGGTCCTTCCTCGCCAGTTTCCGCAAAGGCTCATGTCCTGCCCCCAGAACTTTTGCATTGGACAGATTGTCCACGCTCACCCAGCGCTTGCTGTGGAACTCGCACAGCACGACGCCCAGGACCACCCGGGGGACGCCGGCCTCCCTGCGGAGACCCTCCAACGCGATTTGCCCGTGATGGAGAAGAGCTTGGGCGATCCTCCCCAGGGCTTTCTCATCGATCACATGTGTCTCTTCGGAAAGGTCCGCCAACAGGTTGGGGCCGAACACGGGCATCCGTCTGGTCGGCCAAGCGTTCTCAAGTTGCCCAAGGCGCTGGCTCAGCTGCATGCACTGCCGTTGCAGTTCGCCGACGCGGTCAGCCAGTTGGTTCGCAACGGTCTGGCCCTTCTCCAGCCCCGCCTCCAGGCGACTGACGACGTATCGCGTCATCCCCGCCTGAGCATACGCCTCCAGGGCGGTGGGGGCCTTGCCCTTCCGCACGGGCCCGCGGCGAGCCCTCAGCATCGCGTCAAGCAACAGCCGAAGCTCCGGATGCGCTTCCAGCAGCCGCTCCAATTCGTCGGTGCGGCCGGCGTTCACAAGCTCGATCATCTGAACGCGGACATCCTCGCCGCCGTCCCGGCGGGGAGCCCCCCGCCTCCGTGTGCCGTCACCATGCCGGGCGTTCGTCGGTGTCATGCGCGCCCCTTCGCCTTGGCCCTGCGCAACTTGTCCACAGCTGCCCGGACCCATCGATAAATCATATCCTTGGTACATCGGCGATTCCGTGGAAAAGCCTTAAGAACCTTGAGATGTTCGCGAGTCACGATTCCGGAGATGTCCGCCTCGATCTCCGGTGCTGATACAATCTCGTCGGCCAGGTACTGTGCTCTCCGGCCGGGGGGGCATCGGAACAAGCCTTGAACGACCTGTGCTGCCTTTTCACCTGTCTTGCCCCGATAGAACATCAGTACGCAGGCGCAAATCTCTTCCACTCGCAGGAGTGTGCCGATCTTGCGGATGTCGTCCTCGAGCTCAAACTTGTCTTCCGGCATGATGTCGTCCGCCATGAGGTCGTCCGTCAAACGGGCGAGCGCGGCGCGATTCACGATGTCGAGGCCGGCCCGGTATGCGAAGTCCTTGAGCAGCCCCTTCACCGCGCCCTGTTCCCTCAGCCGATCTCTCACTACCAGGTCCAGTAGTTTGCTTCGTGCCTCGGCTATGCAGTCCTCAAGGTCGGCGTTCTGCATATCCGGGAATTTCGGGCGCAGGTAGGCGGCGAGCATCTCCTCCAAGTACTCCTCGAAGAACGGCTTGTTGAGGTCCGGCTCGACCAGGTCCTCTCGAACCCGGTCGCAAACAACGCCGTAGAGGCACCTGCGGGCGGCGTTCAATACCCAGATCCAGTCGCCGGTCCGGGGTTCGCGGGTCTCGATGTCTTTGTCGAAGATCTTCCACGGGAGACCTGCCGCCTTCCGGTGGGATCGGTCGTGACTGCCTGCCTCCAGGCTGTCAAACAGCCTCAGAACGAATACGCCGCGTCTTGCTTCCTTCGGCACCTGGCCCGGGGGATAGCCGCTGCCGTCCGGCCAGCGGTGATGGTAATACGCGATGTCCCTGCTGGCCGCGGGCAACCGCGCCCGCTTCCAGGGCTCCAGACCCAGCTCGGGGTGCTTCCGGATGGCCGAAACGCACTTGGGCCCGGTGCCGCGGTCAGTCAGGACGCCGACCACGTCATCGTGCACCATGCCCAGGTCGTGCACCAGGGCCGCGGTGCCAACGGGCTTCGCCAGGTCCGACTGCTCCGATCGGGCGCAGGCCTCTACGCACAAGGATGCCACATTCACAGTGTGATACGGGAGGTGAGCGAAGGGGCTGGCAGGAGGACCCCCCTTCGGATAATCGGTCAGGGCCCAGGCCGCTAGGTCCGTCCCCGCATTGCTGGTGATGGCACCCAACAGCTGAGTGACGCTGAGACGGCCTCCGTCCCGGGCGCTTTTCAGGAGGCCCAGACATCCCCGAACGACGCGCTCGTACGTTGTCATGTGGATACCCCTAGCACGAAGGGCCATGCCGAACGGCAGCAAACGGGAAGAGCTTATGCGCTGCCCTCGGTTTGTCAAGTGCTTTTTTCGGCCTGAGAGAGAAAAAACCGGCCAGTGGCCGCCGGGCAATGACCCATCCGCATATCGGCGGGGCCCTTCGTACCGCCTTCCGCCGCCGGCCGCATGCCTGCTCCTCGCCGCCATGCCCCGCTCCGCGGAACAAATAAGATCGGACGTTACTGTAACGAGGCGCGGGGGACTCCTCTCAGAAGTGCTCAGGCAATGCCGGCCGCGGAGCTGCCTAATGCGGCCCTCGGCGCGGGGAGGCGGTCTCCCCGGGGCCAGGGCCGGAAGCATGGCTCCGCCGGCTAACCGCATTGAGGTGAATCATGGTCGAGTGCAAGCGTATCGCTACGATCAAGCGGGTCATCATCTGGACCATCATTCCCATCGCCTTCCTGCTTCTCCGTGAGGGCGTGGCTGCCACAGGGGCCCCGCCGGCGGTGGTGCCGGAGAGCGTTCTGGACGGCGCGGAGCGGGCGCTGGCTGGCGGTAACATTCGCGGGGCCGGGCGTTTGCTGGCCCAGGCGCGGGCGGGCGTCCTTGCCCGGCCGCTGGCCCGGCGGCTGGAGACGGACGCGGCGATAGCCGCGGCCTACGGGCACATCGTCAAGGGCCGGCTGCGGCCGGCCGAGGCGTCGCTGAAGGCCGCCGCGCCGCGGGCGCTCAATGGCTTCCAGGTCGAGGCCATCGGCCGCATGGCGGTGGTGCTGGGGCAGGCTTGGGCCAGGGCCAAGAGGCCCAACGACGGCTCGAGGGTCCTCAACGAAGTCACCAAGCTGATCCCCTCCGAACGGCTCACGCCGCGGTTCTTCGTTCTCACGGCGGGCCTGCGCGTCGGCCTGAACAAGCCGGCGGAGGCCTTCGGGGACCTGTCGAGGGCCTTTGGGCTGATGGGGAAGGAGGTGCCCCCGCCGGAGTGGGTCGCCCTGATGAAACGGACGCTTCCGGGGCTCAGCAAGGCCTTGGGAGCTGAGAAGGCCCTGGGTCGGATGGAGGCCCTGGAGGCGGCGCCGGCGGCGGCCGAGCGGCTGCCGGTGGGCTTCTTCTTTTTCAAGGTCCAGGTCCTCACCTCACTGAAGCGACTCGATGCCATCCGGCCGGTGCTGGGCGTGATCGCCGCCCGGGACGCCGGCCCGGAGACGGCCAGACGTTGTATGACCGAGTACCTGGCCCTGGCCCGGGCGTACGGACGGGCCGGCGACGCCGCCGGCGCCCGGTGGTGCATGACCCGGGCTGAACGGCTGGTCGGCAAGTGCAAAGCCGATGCCCGGCTGCTGCTGGACTACGCCGCCGCGGCCCAGGAGCTGGAGATGGGGGAGGTGGCGGCCGCGGTGCTGCGTCAGGCCGCCGACCTGAAGGTCAAGGATCCGAACCTCGCCGCCCAGGTCGCGGTGCGGTACGCCGAGGCGCTGGCCGCCGTCGGCAGGACCCAGCAGGCGGTGGCGGTCCTCTGGAAGAAGCGTGTGTCCGTGCCGCTCCTGTTGCACGTCGCGCGGACAGCCTTGCGGCGGTCGGAGCAGGACTTCGCCTGCGAGACGGCCAGGTTGGCCCTGGCTTCGAAGCCCAAGCCCGCCGAGCGGAAGCGGGCCGAGGCCGTTGTCGCCCGGGTGTGGGGGCCGCGCGCGAAGACGTTCACCTACCAGGCCCAGGCCGACATGGCCTTGGCCGGTGTGCTGCTGTCCCGGGCGAGGGCTGCGGCCAAGGCGGGGAACACCAAGGAATCGGCCGCGCTGACGGCCCGCGCCAGGCGTCTTCACGCCAAGGCCGGGAGGCTGGTGCGGCGGGCGCGGACGCAGCGGTGAATGAGGACAGGCAAGCCGGTGGAGTCACCAGGCTTCTGGATAAGGAGCACCTGCGATGAAACGCACGAACCTGACGTTGAGCGCCTCGTTGACAATCGTGATGGTCCTGGCCCGTGTGGCGGGGCCCGCGTGGGCCTGCGGCCCCCGCGGGCAGGTCGACAGTTGTGCCCGGCCGTGCGAGACGGGCTGCTATCCCAGCCAGCCGGGCAACGGCGGACCCAACGGCGTTCCCACCAAGGCCTGCGCCGAGAGCGTGATCGTGGGCTCGTTGACGCCGGCCCTGGCGGTCTCTCCGACCGGCTGCGGCAGCGTGGGCTTCGCCGACGGAGTTTACTACGACCCGTCGATCAGCCACGGGCAGCCGGGGCTGCCGGGCCTGTACGCGGGCATGGCCTTCAGCCGGGCCGTCAAGCACAACGACACCCTCGTGTCGGTCTACCTGAGCACGGAGCTGTACCGCTTCCGCAAGGTCAACGACGTCTGGACGCGGATCGTGGAGAAGAACGCCACCGGCGCCGACAACGTCAAGCTGGTGGTGCCCAGCGGCTTGAACAACGACTTCTACATGATCGAGCAGCTCTCGCACCTGCCGCGGAAGTTCGAGTTCCGGGGCTTCGACGCAACGGCCGACGAGGGCAGGCTGTTCAAGATCACCCAGGCCGGCGGGGAGATCACCTACACCCACGACGCCAACGGCCGGATCTCCACCGCCGTCTGCGCGTACGGTTGCAGCACGCACTACCACTACAGCGGCAACTACCTCCAGTACCTCGTCCGCTGCTCGGCCAACGACCCCGACGACCAGTACGGCCCGGTGATCAAGTTCGTGTACACCGGCGGGCGGATCACCGAACGACGCGAAGGCGTGCCGAAGACGGGCGTGGCCCAGCCGGACTACACCGATCCGGACGACTACGAGTGGAAGACCACGCTGTACTGGTTCGACGCCAACGGGCGGCTGAAATACGTGGTCGCCCCGGCGTACTCGGCGGGGCTGTCGGGCAGCTCGGCGGAGAACGACGTGAAGGCCAAGGCCGAGACGACCTATCTCTACGACGCCAACGGGAATATCTCCCAGGTCATCCGCCGGGGCAACGCCTCGGCGGCCGGCACCACCGACGCCGGCGTGAAGTTCTCCCGCGTGGCGACCGAGCAGATCGAGGACCTCTGTCCGGGCGACAACCCCACCGGCCGCAACGCCGTGGTCTCCCAGACCAACCTCCAGCACTTCACCCAGGCCACGCTGGGCGGGGCGATCAGTTGGGTGACCGACGAGAAGCTCCAGCTCAACGTCGACGGCCAGTTGGTGATCCGCTACCGCCAACTCGCCGCCAGCGGCGACGAGGCCGTGCTGATCGAGAAGCACCTCTACCGCTCCGCCGACGGCCGGCCGGAGTACGTGTACTTCTACTCCCACAACCCCGCCAACGGCATCGACCAGGCCACGCTGAAGCGGGTCGTCAAGTACGAGTACGACGCCAACGGCTTCCTGGAGTACGAGAAGGTCTCCGCCAACGGCAGCACCTGGACGGCCAAGGCCCGCTACCAGCGGGACGCCAACGGCCGGCTGAGCCATTCCCACGTCTACGTGGACAACAACACCTCGTACTACACCAGCTTCACCTACGACAACGACGGCCGGATCACCAAGATCGAGCAGCCGGAGGTCACCTACAACACCTCCCAGGCCGGCGGGAACTATCGTCCCACCACCGAGTACAGCTACGACGGCCACGACAACCTGGAGACGGAAACCGTTCACACCGGCGACGGCACCACCGTCGTCACCAAGTACCTCTACGGCTACAACGACGGCATCGACAACGACAATGACGAGGTCACCGACGAGGCCGACGGGACCGAGGGCTTCGAGCGGACCAAGGTCATCGTCGATTACAGCGCCGGCGCCGGCCACCTGAACCTCACCACCGTCTACACCTATACGAAGCAGAACAACCAGTGGCGGCTGACCTCGGTGACCGACCCGAAGAACGAGACCACGACCTTCACCGTCAACGCCTGGGGCCGCCGGCTCACCGAGACGACCCCGGAAGGCTACGTCACCACCTGGACCTACGACGAGAACGGCCGGGTTACCGAGGTCAAACGCGAGGACGGCTCCAGCAACCTCATCAGCAAGGTCCAGTACACCTACGACGTCTTCGGCAACGTCAAGATGACCAAGTCCGACCCCGCCGGGGCGAACCTGGCCACCATCAACCGCAACGACAACGCCGGCCGGCTGCGGGAGGTCTGGACACGGGTGTACAACGCCGCCTACTCCGGCGAGCCGCCCACAGGTACCATCTACGGCAACAAGGTCCAGCACGACTACCAGTACACCACCTCCCTGATCGCCGACACCAAGCAGGGCGCCCACAACAACGGCCCGGTCAAGATCGTCAGCTACACCTACGACGCCTTCGGCAGGACCACCAACGTCCGCCGGTACCGCAACGATGACAACGACTACAACGACACCGCCAGCAGCTATGACTTCCAGGGCCGCCTGGCCACCGTGGACGGCCCGGCGGGCGAGTACACCGAGTACGTCTATGATGAGCGCGACCTCACCATCGAGGTCAAGAACCGCCAGGACGACGGCAACGGCGCCCTGCTCGCCTACAGCAAGACCTACTACGACCAGGCCGGGAGGGTCTACAAG
>CAZNSB010000173.1:0-9787 GCA_964575155.1 uncultured Planctomycetaceae bacterium
AGGATACAGACCTGCAGGATGTAGATGCCATTATGCTGCCAGGAGGATTTTCGTATGGGGATTACCTGCGTTCGGGAGCAATTGCAAGGTTCTCTCCGATAATGGAAAATGTGATCCGTTTTGCAGAGGCCGGGGGATTTGTATTCGGTGTTTGTAATGGATTCCAGATTCTATGTGAAGCGGGACTCCTGCCCGGAACCCTGCTCCATAATGACCATCAGAAATTCAGCTGTAAGAACATATACATCAAGCCGGATAACGATAACACAAACGTAACCTCCCTTCTGAATAAGGACACTGCTTATAAAATCCCCATCGCCCACGGGGAGGGCACGTTCGTCACCCGCGACGCGGGCGTCCTCGAGCGCATCCGCGCCGCCGACCAGGTCGCCGTCCGGTACGACGGCGACAACCCCAGCGGCAGCGTGGACGACATCGCCGGCATCTGCGACCCTACCGGGCGCATCCTCGGGCTCATGCCCCACCCCGAGCGCTTCGTGGACGTCACCCACCACCCCACCTGGACCCGCGGCGGCGTCGAGCGCCCCGACGGGCTGGTCTTCTTCCGGAAGGCGGCGGAGTATTTCAACTGATCCCCCCGCCCGATCCATGGCTGCCGATGGGATGGAACTCGTCTTCCTCGGCACCGGCACCAGCCACGGGGTGCCGATGATCGGGTGCGACTGCGCGGTCTGCCGCAGTGACGACCCGCGCGACAGGCGGAACCGCTGTTCGGCGGCGTTGCGGCTGCCGGACGGCGGGGTCATCCTGATCGACACCCCGCCGGAGCTTCGCCTGGCGGCGTTGGCGTGCGGGCTGGACCGCGTCGACGCCATTCTCTTCACCCACGCCCACGCCGACCACATCATGGGCCTCGACGACGTCCGCCGGTTCAACGACCTCTCGCGGCGGGCCATCCCCTGCTACGGCAGCGAGCCCACCCTCAGGCGTTTGCGGGAGGTCTTCGGCTACGCGGAGATCGCCTACGACAGCGCGCCGGCGTACCGGCCTGCGGTGAGCTTCCGGCTGATGGAATCGCCGATGCGGGTGTGCGGGCGGGAAGTTTGCCCGGTCCCGCTGCTGCACGGCAGCGAGCCGGTGCTGGGCTTCCGGATCGCCGGGCTGGCCTACTGCACCGACTGCTCGGTGATTCCGGCGCGGTCGCGAAGGCTGCTCCAGGGTCTGGAAGTGCTTGTGCTGGACGCGCTTAGACACACGCCCCACCCCACGCACCTGGACCTCAAGGCCGCCCTCGACGTCGTCGCCGACCTCCGCCCCAGACGGGCCCTGCTGACCCACATCACCCACCACCTGCCCCATCGGGCCACCGCCGCATCGCTGCCGGAGAACGTCGCCATGGCCCATGACGGCATGTCGGTCCGCTTTGGGAATCTCTAGGTTTGTCTGAAGTCTCGATGCGACGCATGCTGGGCGGGCGGGTTAGGAAGCTGAAACGCACGGGTGGGTGCGACAGAGAATAGGGGCGCGCTCCGACCCCAAGATGTAGTGCTATCTCCTAAACGTTCCGGATCGGACGGACTGCCCCACGTACGAGCCGTTGGGCTACCCCATCTCCAGCGGCCCGACGGAGAGCTTCTGCAAGCAGTTGGGCCGGCGACTGAAGGGCCCGGGGATGCGATGGTCGATTCCGGGCCTCAACCCCGTGGGGGCCCTGCTGAGCATTTGGACGCACGACCAATGGGACGCCTATTGGGATTCCGCAGCCTAACGTGCCATAATCCGCTGTCGCACCCGAGCCGGGCGGCGGCCCCGTCGGGTATTGCCTTCGCCCGGCGTTGGGATATACTTGCGGTTCCCGGCCGGGGGTCCGGCCGGCGGAAAGGAGAGACTCCATGGCGAAGATCACGATCATCGGCGGCGGGGCGTACGTGTTCCCGCTGGTGATGGGGCGGGACCTGCTGAGCTTTCCGGCCCTGCGGGAGGCGACCCTCTGCCTGTACGACATCGACGCCCGGCGCAACAACCTCAACGCTGCGGGCCTGCGCAGGCTGGTGAAGACGTTCGGGCTGCCCGCCCGCGTCCTGGCCACCACCGATCGGAGGAAGGCGCTGACGGGGTGCGACTTCTGCATCTGCACCTTTCAGGTCGGCGGCATCGAGGCCTACGGCCACGACGTGAACATCCCGCGGAGGTACGGCATCGACCAGTGCGTCGGGGACACCTTCGGCCCCGGCGGCATCTTCCGCGGGCTCCGTTCCATTCGGGCCCTCAAGCCCATCGCCGCCGACATGCGCGATCTCTGCCCCGACGCCCTGTTCATCCAGTACGCCAACCCCATGGCCATCAATTCCTGGGCGATGAGCCTGCTCGGCATCGTGAACATCGGGCTGTGCCACTCCGTCCAGGGGACCAGCATGATGCTCGCGCGAGAGATGGGCCTCCCGTACGAGAAGTGCAGCTTCCTCTCCGCCGGGATCAACCACCAGGCGTGGTTCATCGACTTCCGCTGCGACGGGGTGGACGTCATGCCCCTGCTGCGAAAGACCATGCTCGAGAAGCACCTCCCCGGGCGCGACCGCGGCGAAAAGGCCGACGACCTCCACGCCGGAGGCACCGAGCGCGTCCGCGCCGAGATCATGCGCCTGACGGGCTACTTCCAGACCGAAAGCTCCGCCCATGCCGGCGAGTACCTCGGTTACTTCCGAAAGGACCCCGAGATGGTGCGGGACTACCAGCCCAACCGCTGGGACTACTACCAGATCTGCTCCGCCCACGCCGACCCGCAGGCGCGGGTGGCGAGCTTCCTGGCCGACGTGAAGAAGACCGGCCTGGTCCCCGGGCACGAGTACGGCGCCGGCATCGTGGACTCCATGACCACCGGAACCATCCGCCTGGTCCACGGCTCCGTGCCCAACGACGGCATCATCACCAACCTGCCCGCCGACTGCTCCGTCGAGGTGCCCGTCTTCGTCGATCGCCAGGGCCTCCGCCCGCAGGTCGTCGGCGAGCTGCCGCCGGCGTGTGCGGCCGTCAACCGCCTCAGCATCAACCAGGTGCAGCTCGCCGTCGAGGCCGCCCTGACCGGCGACCGCGACCTTGTCTACGCCGCCGTGGCCATGGACCCGCTGACCGGCGCTTTGCTGACCCTGCCGCAGATCCGAGAGATGGTCGACGAGATGATCCGCGCCGAGCGCCGGTGGCTGCCGAGGTTGGCCTCGCGGACTCTCGTGACCGCCGGGGCGGAGCAGATCGCCCGCCAGGTCAACAAGTCCCTGGCGAAGAGGAAAGAGAAATCCCCCCGCAGACGGAAGCGCAAGTAGACCGGCGCGTTCGGTTCCATGCCTGCGTTGTGTGCAGGCATGCTTACAGACAACGTAAGCATGGCACCGGGCCTGCCTGGAAGGAGACGGCCCGTGTCAAGATCGATGAAACGGATGTCGCCGAGGATGAGGTTCTTCTTTGGGCGGATCTTCCCGCTGCCCTTCGCGATCGTCGGGGCGGTGACGTTTTTCTTCGGCGTCCGAGGCGTGATCCGGGCCGGTCAGAGCTCGAGCTGGCCGACCGCCGAGGGCAAGATCCTCTCCTCGTCGGTCGAACGCCACACCAGCCGAGACAAGGACGGCAGCAGCACGACGTATCACGCCGAGGTGTGCTACGAGTTCACGGTCAACGGGCAGGCCTACCAGGGCGACCGGGTGGCCTACGGCGACTACGGCTCGAGCAGCTCGTCGCACGCGTGGCGCATCGTCAGGCGCTATCCCGAGGGCAAGGCCGTCACCGTCCACTACATGCCCGATGACCCCGGCGAGTGCGTGCTCGAGGCGGGCAGGAAGCTGCAAGCGTGGTTCCTGCCGGGGTTCGGCCTGGTGTTCCTCGTCGCCGGCTTGGCGATGCTGATCTTCCTGCCCAAGGTGCTGCGACGGGCGGGCAAGCTGCGCGAGCCGCCGGGCCCCGCCGATTCCGGCAAGCCGGGCGAGTCCGCCCAGGCCACCCCGCCCGATGCCGGCGGCGAAAACCCCTACACCGCCAACTGGCCGGGCAAGAAATAGTCACGCCCGGCGGGGCCCGCCCGGCGAACGTTCGCCTCGGGCACAGCCCGACCCCCACGCCGCACGAGAGCTTCGGAGATGTCCAAGCGAGAGCAATACCTCCTCGCCCTCCGCAACCGGCCCTTCGAAAGGCTCACGTGGGCGCCGAACTTCGACTACTGGCTGACGGTCAACTCCCGGCGGGGGGCCCTGCCGGCAGAGTTCCGCGACATGAGCCGCAACGACATCGTCCGCGCCGTCGGCGGGACCATCTGGTCCCGCGTCGCCACCGTTCGCCCCCGCCGGCCGGACGTCCCCGCCGAAACGACCCGGCTGGGCGACGACGCCCGGCGGGTGACCTTTCACACCTCCCAGGGCGACCTGACCGAGCGGCACGTCCGCCAGGGCGGGCAGGACCGCTCCGTCGTCCTCCACGAGCACCTCGTCAAGACGGTCGACGACCTGGCGGCGCTGATCGAGATGATCCGGGCGACGCGCTTCCGGGTCGATCCCGCCCCCGCCGAGCGCGAGCTGGCCGAGGTCGGCGACGACGGCGTCGTCCTCGAGCCCTGCCCCTGCGTGCCGTTCATCCGGTTCGGCAAGACCGACGCCGGCTGGGAGCGCGGTCTGTACCTGTGGCACGACCACCGCGACGCCGTCGAGGAGGTGCTGTCGGCCTACACGGACGTCCACGTGGAGCAGGTCCGCCTGACGGCCGAGCACTCGCCGGCGCAGATCGTCCACCTCGGCGACAACATGGACCAGCTCATGGTCTCCCCCGACCTGTTCCGCCGGTACGCGCTGCCGTACTACCGCGACGTGGCCGGAATCGTCCACGCGGCCGGCAAGCTCCTTCAGGTCCACTGGTGCGGGCGGACGACGGTGCTGCTGCCGCTGCTGCCCGGAAGCGGCGTGGACGTGGTCGAGGCGGTGGTCACCGCCCCGATGAGCGACCTGACGCCGGAGGCGGCCCTGGAGAGCCTCGCCGGGCAGGTCGTCTGCCAGGGCTGCCTGCCCTCGGTCCTGATGTGCCCCCAGGGGGGGAGTCGGGACGACCTGGCCCGCTACGTACGCCACATCGCCGAGGACCTCCACCCGACCCGGGGGTTCGTCCTGGGCATGGCCGACAACGTCCCCCCCGACGCCGACTTCGACCGCGTCCGTCTGGTCTCCCAGATCGTCCGCCAGGCGTATGGGGGGTAGTCTTTCAATCTCGATATCCCCGGCTCGGCTGCCATGGCGGGAAAAAGCGCCCGCCATGCCACCCACAGTGCGTTTGGCTTCTCGCTCGAGCCCGGCGGCTCCGGGCTCAGGCCACGTATTCGACCAGGACGTAGAACACTGCGGCGAGGGCGAGAAGTCCGACGAGCATGTAGGCCCACAGGGCGAGGACCTGGAGGGGCAGTTGGCGGAGATGCCTGACGCGGATGGTCTTATACACGACGGCCACCACGGCCAGCAGGGGCAGCACCAGCCAGATGTGGTCGCGTCCCATCTGGACGGGATGGACGAGGAAGCGCCAATCACTCATGGGGCCTGCTCCTGCGTTCTCCCTCGGGGGGAGGCTCGCCGAGCGTGCCCATGGCGGCCAGCAGGGCGGCGTCGATCACGCACATCAGGTTGAGCATGCCGGCGACGCCCGTGTACGCCCGGGCGACGGTGTCCGCGGGGTAGGTCAGGGCCAGCTTCCGCTTTGCCAGCTCGTTGCTGTAACTCTCCCACCAGAGGTCGGAGGAGCTGTGGTCCTCCGGGTCGTAGGGCAGGTGAAGGCTCTTGGTGACGCGGTCCCGCGCCCGGTGCTGCATGAGCCAGCCGGCCCCGCCGGAGGCGCCCGCGAGCATCTGGGCGACGAACCACCATCGCTCCCGCAGGGGCTCCACGGTGAAGGTCCCCCCGAAGGCCACCCCCGACCAGAAAAGCCCGTTGACGCAGATGCACAGGATGACGCCCCGCAGCGTCCGCTTCAGGAACACGTGCCCGGCGCCGGGTATGACCCAGGCCAGGACCGCGGCCGTCACCGTCGTCAGAAGCCTGCCCGTCTCGTTTCTTGCCATGCCGGCTCCCATAGCCCCGCCGTTTGAGCGAAGCAGGAAGCGGCAATTTCGCCTCGCGCAGCGGCCCTGTCAAGCGCTATCCTCGGGGGGTGGAGAAGCCGGTGCGCCCGCGGATTGTGCCACCGGGAGACGCCCGGGTTGGGTGCCCCGGCCAAGCGAAGCCTGGCCGGGTCCGCCTGCTATTCGTCGGCGATGTCCGTGAGAAGGACGGTGACGTCGTCGCCGCGGGGGCTGTCGGCGCGGCCGTGATCGATGCGGGCCGCCAGGTGCAGGATCATCTCCTCCGGCGGAAGCCGCCGCAGCGTCTGGAGCTGTTCGGCGATCCCCGGGCCTTCGTGTGGGCCGTGGGGGCAGAGCGTCTCTTCGAGGCCGTCGGAATAGATCACCAGGCGGTCGCCGGGTCGAAGGGTGCGTTCTCGAGGCTGGAAGGTCTCGCCGGGGAACACGCCCAGCAGCGGGCCGATGGCGTCGAGCGTCTCGACCGTGCCGTCGCCGGCCAGCATCAGCGGGGCCGGATGCCCGCCCCGCGCGTATTGCAGGCGCAGGCAGCGCGTGTTGAGGATGCCATACACGGCGGTGCAGAACTGGCAGGAGGTCAGCTCCTGCGAGCAGATGTCGTTGTTGAGCTGGGCCAGCGCCTTCTCCGGGGGAACGATCTCGTAGGTGTTGCCGAGGATCCGCTTGGTCTGGAGGGCCTTCTTGACGAACATGCTCAGCAGGGCGGCGGGCATGCCGTGGCCGACGACGTCGGCGACGTAGAAGCCGACGTTGGCCTCGTCCAGCCGGAATACGTCGTAGATGTCTCCGCTGACCCAACCGGCCGGGCGAAACAACGCCGCAAACCGGACCGGCGCAATCTGCGGGAGGGTCCTCGGCAGGAAGTCCCGCTGAAGCCGCGCCGCCAGCCGCATCTCCTCATCCACATCCTCCAGGTCGTGCGGCATGCCGCGCCCGAAGCTGCGGACGGCGGCGACGTCGGTCTGTAGGTTCCTGATGGTCGGCTGGAGGGCGGCGGCGGCGTCGAGGCAGGCGGCGAGTTCGGCGGGTGAGGCCTCGGCGTCCATGAGGCTGTACTGGGCTCTTCGCCGGCTGAGGAGGCTGCTCTCGGGCAGGTGGGCGGGCAGGAGGACGATGGCGACGGCCTGGCTGCGGTCGACCTCGTCCAGCAGCCGGGCCAGCCAGCGGGGATCGAACGGCTGGCCCGGGGCGGGGGCGATGATCGCCAGTGCGGCGCCGTTGAGCTGGCGGCGGACCGCCTGCGTGGTGGGGCAGGGGACCACCTCCCATCTTCCGTTGACGGCGGCGGAGACGTTGGCGGGGATGAAGCTCGGCCCGAACCACAGCAGCCTGTGTTGTTCTGTCAGGACGGTCATGACGCACGCGCGCTTCCGGAGGGGCGCGTTAGGTATTTCGGCCCGGCTAACGTGCGTCTTTAGCAGCCCTTCGGGTCGGCCCCAGCAGCTCGACGCGGTCGCCGGCGGCCACGCCCGCACGACTCAGGGCGCCGGCGGCGACCTCCAGGGCGTATTGGGCGGGATACCGGCTGGAGTAGATGGCCTTCGGGTCGGAGGGGTCAGGCTCGACGCGCATCGTGCGGATCTCCACCACCACCTGCTTCGAGGAAATGAAGGCAATGTCCAGCGGCACCCGGCAGTGGAGCATGTGGAACCCGCGGACCTCTTCCTCGGGGAACACGAACAGCATGCCGGTGCCCTCGGGCACCTCGTCCCGCCCGGAGAGGCCCCGCCGGCGCGACGCCTCGTCGGTGGCCAGCTCCACCTTCCAGACGGACCGACCGATGCGCACGCGGGGGGTGCCCTCGGCCTCCGAGCGGCCGCAGCCCGGGCAGGCCAGCACAGCCGGGATCAGGATGCACACCGCCGCCCAGCGCCGCATGTTCTCACCCGCCGTGGTCTGCGAGGCTGCGGGAGGCCCGCTCCAGCAGCCGCTCCAGCAGCTCCAGGGGCAGACCCACCACGTTGCTGAAGCTGCCCTCGATCTTCTCGACGAAGGCGTCGGCGGTCTCCTGGATGGCGTAGGACCCCGCCTTGCCCCGCCACTCGCCCGAGGCGACGTACCCATCGATCTCCTCTTCGCACAGGTCGCGCATCGTCACGTAGGTCGTCTCCGATGCCAGCAGCCGGCGGAGACCCGCGCCCGTTGCCGCGGGTGCCGCCGGAAGCACCAGCGCCAGCCCGGTCGTCACCGAGTGCCGCGTACCCGCCAGGGCCGACAGCATCTTCCGGGCCGCCGCTGCGTCGGACGCCTTGCCGAAGACCCGCCCCCCCCCGGCGACGACCGTGTCGGCGCCGAGGACGATCCGGCGGGGGCGGCCTTTCTGCACCGACCGCGCCTTGAAGTAGGCCAGGGCCTCGGCCAGTTGGGCGGGGTGGGCTTGCCGGGAGGACCCTTCCGGCTCGGAGACCGGCGGGACCGCCACGCGGAAGCGGTAGCCCGCGCGCTCCAGCAGCTCCCGCCGCCGCGGAGACCGCGACGCCAGCACGAATTCGGGAAAAGCCTTCACCCGTTCGGACCTTCCACGGCCGGATTCTAAGCCGGCGGTCTCCGGATTTGAATAGCCCGTAGGGTGAGACGAAGTCCCACGTTTCGGCTGGGAATGAGCAGCCCATGTCGAGACCAGGATGCCGAGTCAGGCGGGGGTGCGGGCCAGGGCCTCGCGGACGGCGGCGACCACGCGGGCGGGGTCGATCAACTGCATGCAGGTGGCGTGGCGGCAGCGGCGCTTCAGGCAGCCGATGCAGGCGACGTCGGCGGCGAGGGCCACGCCGAGGGGCCCGTAGGGCCCGGTGCGTTCGGGGCGGGTGGGGCCGGTGAGCGTGACGAAGTGGGTGCCCACGGCCGGGGCGATGAGGTTGGCGGCGGAGTCGCAGCAGACCAGGGCGGCGGCCGAGGCGATCAGGGCGACGAGTTGGCCCGGCGTGGTCCGCCCGGCGAGGTTGATCGCCCCGGGGCGGGCCAGCTCCTCGCAGAGGCGGCGCTCCTCCCCCGCGCCCACCAGCACCAGCGCCGCGTCGGAGGCCAGTTCGGCCAGCGCCCGGCGCCAGTTGCGGGCGGGGTAGAGCTTGTTGCGCCACCGCGTGCCGGGGGCGACGACGAGGTAGCGGCCTTGGCCGATGTCGTTTTCGGCCAGGAAGGACTTCACGAAGCCTCGGGCCTCGTCGGTGACGGTCAGCTTGAGGTCTTCGCCGCGGGCGTCGGCGCCGAGGTGCCGGGCCAGGGCGATGTTGCGGTCCACGGTGTGGACGGCGGGTGTGGGGACGGCGTGGGTGTAGAAGATCCAGGCCAGCTCGCGGGCGTTGGCGAACCCCGCCCGGAGGCGGGCGCCGGTGGCGCGGGCGAGGAACCCGCTGCGGAAGAGCCCCTGGAGGTCGATGGCCCAGTCGAACTGTCGTCGGCGGAGCCGGCGGCAGAACCGCACGAACCCGGCGGCGACGGCGGGGCTGCGGGCCAGCCGGCCGAAGCGCCGACGGTCGAAAAGCACCACCTCGTCGAGGTCCTTCTCGCCGGCCAGGATGCCCGCCAGCGGCGGGTTCACCAGCCAGGCGATGTGCGCGGTCGGGAACGTCCGCCGCAGCCCGCGCAGCACCGGGATCGCCGTGATCACGTCTCCCAGGGAGGAGGGCTTGATGATGAGGATTCGTCGGGGCCTGGCGGGGGCGTTCACGGCTTGCTCCTGCGCCGGGCCTTCTGGCGGCGTTGGCGGGAGGCGATCTGCCGGCGGAT
>CAZNSB010000174.1:0-9785 GCA_964575155.1 uncultured Planctomycetaceae bacterium
GGCGGGCGACATTGTGGCGCGGATCGGCGGGGATGAGTTCGCCGTGCTGTTCTGGGACGCCGAGCCCCCGCGCCGCCCCGACAGCCGCCACCCCGAGACCGCCTACGCCCTGGCCAACCGGTTCGTCGAGGCGTTGGCTCGGCACGAGTTTCCGACGCTCGGCCCGGAGGCGCGGGGCGTGCTGACGATCTCGGGGGGGCTGGCCACCTACCCCTGGGACGGGCGCACCTGCCGGGAACTCCTCCGCCACGCCGATCACGCCCTCCGCCAGGCCAAACGCTCCGGCAAGAACGTCATCCACATCGTCGGGCAGGGCCGCCTGCCGTAGCTTGCCTGCGAGCCGCGTGCAACCCCGGATCGCATCCATGGTCGCCCAGGAGGCCCGCGAGCAGGTCTCCGCGCTCTCGCCGGCCAAATATCCGGGGTCGCGCTCTTTGCCGTTGTCAGCCCGCTCTCGTCCGCGCCGGGCCGGCGCGGTGCCTCACCGCACGGCGGGGACGCCCGTGCCACGGTCCTCCACCGGCCCGGCGGGCGTCACAAGCTCCTCTCGCTGACTCATTTATCCCTTGACGAAATCGCCATCTATGCTATGATGGTCCCGATCTAGAGGAGGCGTTTGCGTATGGCCTGGTCGGCGGGGCCGGGCCAACAGCACCCCGACAGCAGCACCTCGACGAAGGTTGGACGAGAGAGGGCATCAAAATGGCCTGCAAGCGCTTCGGCATCATTGTGGCCACGGCTCTGATCTGCGCCCTGGCCGGACAGGCTCCCGCCGACACCCGCACCTGGACGGGCAGCGCCGGCAACGAGTGGTTCAACTCCGCCAACTGGAACCCGACCGGCGCGCCCGCGTCCTCAGACGACTTGAGCGTTCTCGGGGGCTCGCCCCAGACCAGTTCCTGGGTCCGCACCGAGAACGGCGGGTCGATCACCATCAGCGGGGGCTCGGCGTTCGTCAGTTTCACGAACTCACAGTTCGACGTCGGCTACACCGGCACCGGCGCGCTGGAGGTGCTCGACGGCGGGTGGCTCGCCACCAAGAAGGCGAACATCGGGAACACCAGCGGGGCGATGGGGTCGGTGACGGTCAGCGGCGCCGGCTCCACCTGGACCATGGGCGGCAACCCCCTGTACGTCGGCGTCTATGGCGACGGCGCGATGGTCATCGCCGACGCCGGGAGCGTCGCCAGCGGGGTCGGGTACGTCGGCGTGGGCTCGTCCGGCACGGTCAGGATCGCCTCGGGGGGCAACTGGAACACCGCCGGCGACCTGTACGTCGGCTTCAACGGCGGCGGGACGATCGACCTCAGCGGAGGGTCCAACACGGTCGGCAGCGACCTCTACCTCGCCCACGCGGCGGGGGCCTCCGGCGCGTACGTCCTGAGCGGGACGGGGGCCCTGTCGGCCCAGGACGAGTACGTCGGGCGTGCCGGGAGCGGCACGTTCGACCACAGCGGCGGGACGAACACGCTGAGCGGCAGCTTGTGCCTGGGCGATCAGGCCGGCTCGACGGGCACCTACGCCCTCGGCGGCACGGGCGAACTCTCGGCCGAGTTCCTGTACGTCGGCAACTCGGGCACGGGGGCCTTCAGCCAGAGCGCCGGGACGAACACCGTCAACCAGACGCTGTACGTCGGCTACAATTCCACCGGCCGAGGGACCTACGACCTCAGCGGGACGGGGGTCCTTTCGGCGCAGAACGAATACGTCGGCCGGGGCGGCAGCGGCGCGTTCGACCAGAGCGGCGGCACCAACGCCGTAGGCGGCGCCTTGTACCTGGGGCATCAGGCCGGCTCGACGGGGACGTACACCCTCGGCGGCACGGGGGGACTCTCGGCCGAGCACCTCTACGTCGGCAACCTGGGCACGGGGGCCTTCACCCACGCCGCCGGGACGAGCACCGTCAACCAGGGGCTGTACGTCGGCCACAGTTCCACCGGCCGGGGGAGCTACGACCTCAGCGGGACGGGTCTGCTGTCGGCGCAGGATGAGTACGTCGGCCGGGGCGGCAGCGGGGCGTTCGACCACAGCGGCGGGACCAACAGCATCAGCGGCGCCCTGTACCTCGGCGACGGGTCGGGCGCCACGGGCACGTACAGTCTGAGGGGGACGGGTCAGCTTTCGGCTCAGGAGGAGTATGTCGGCTACAGCGGGCGAGGCAGCTTCGTCCAGACCGCCGGGACGAACGCCGTGACGGGGACGGTCTACCTGGGCCATCAGGCCTCCGGCGTCGGCGGATACGAACTCAGCGGTAGCGGCGAGCTGTCGGCCTCGAACCTGTACGTGGGATATTCCGGCGGCGGGACCTTCAGCCACACCGCCGGGACGAGCACCGTCAGCGGGGATCTCCACGTTGGCTATGCAGCCGGCGGGGTGGGCGCGTACGAGCTGGCCGGGACGGGACAGTTGTGGGCGCAGACGGAGTACGTCGGGCGGGCCGGCAGCGGGGTCTTCAGTCACTCGGCCGGGACGAACGCGGTCAACGCGACGCTCTATCTCGGGCACGCTGCCGGGGGGACGGGCACCTACACGCTGAGCGGGACGGGGCAGCTCACGGCTGCAACCGAGTACGTCGGCTACGCCGGGCGCGGCGCGTTCGTTCAGGACGGCGGGACGCACGCCGTCAGCGGGAGCCTCACGCTCGGCTACGATCCCGGTGGCGTCGGCACCTACGACCTGAGCGGGACCGGTTCGCTGTCCGTGGGCTACCTGCGCGTGGGCTTTGATGGCTCGGGCGCGTTCGCCCACAGCAGCGGGACGAACGCGGTCACCCTCGTTTACCTGGGCTACTTCTCCGCCGGCGCCGTTGGCACCTACGACCTGAGCGGGACCGGCGCCCTGTCGGCCCTCGCCCTGTATGTGGGCTATGACGGCTCCGGCGCGTTTCGCCAGACCGGCGGGACGAACACGGTGAGCGGCAGCCTCCTGGTGGGCCATCAGTCCACCTCGACCGGCACGTACGAGCTGGGCGGGACGGGGCGACTGTCCGCGGCCGAGGAGTTCGTCGGCAACGTCGGGCATGGGGCCTTCACCCACACCGGCGGGACGAACACCGTCAGCCAGTCCCTGTCGCTCGGTGACCACTCCAGCGGCGTCGGAAGCTACGAGCTGAGCGGGACCGGCGCGCTGTCGGCGCGGGACCTGTACGTGGGGGACTCGGGCGCCGGGTTGTTCGATCACAGCGCCGGGACGTGCACGGTCGTGGAATGGCTGCGCGTGGCATACTCGGCCGGCAGCACCGGCACGTACGCCCTGGGGGGAACGGGGCGGCTGTCGGCCCGGGACGAGCACGTCGGCCATGCTGGAAGCGGGGTCTTCCTTCAGGCCGGCGGCACCCACGCCGTCGGCCAGTCCATCTATCTCGGCGAGCAGGCCACGGGCACCGGGACGTACGAGCTGGACGGCGGGACGCTGAGCGTCGGCGGGCAGATCGCCACCGGGGACGGCACGGGCGTGCTGATCCTCGACGGGGGGGTGCTGACCTTCTCGGCCAACCGGTCCATCGCCGTGACGGACTTCTACGTGGGGCGGGACGCCGGCACGGACGTCTCCTACGGCATCGGCGCGGGCGACGAGGTGTCCTCCACGAACCATTACGTCGGCTACGCGGGCAGCGGCGTCTTCGCCCAGGCCGGCGGGACCAACACCGTCGCCGGGGACCTCCTCCTGGGCCAGGCGGCCACGGGCGCCGGGACGTACGAGCTGGACGCCGGCACGTTGATCGTCGGCGGGCAGATCACCACCGGGGCCGGCACCAGCGTGCTGGTCGTGGACGGCGGGAGCCTGAGCTTCACTTCCAGCCAGTCCATCACCGTGACGGACTTCTACATCGGCAAGGACCCCGGCGCCAACAGCTCTCACGGCATGGGCAGCGGCGACGCGGTCCGGTCGACAGACCACTACGTCGGCTACGGCGGCACGGGCGGGTTCGACCACGCCGGCGGGACGAACACGGTCAGCGGCGTGCTCCGCCTCGGCGTCCAGGCCGGCGGCGTGGGCAGCTACACCCTCAGCGGCACGGGCCGGCTCTCGGCCGGGTCGGTCTACGTGGGAGATGCGGGCAGCGGCGCCTTCGCCCACACCAGCGGCACCAGCTCCGTCGCCGTGTTGCTCCACTTGGGCGTCCAGGCCGGTGGCGTGGGCAGCTACGCCCTCAGCGGCACGGGCCGGCTGGAATCGTCCACCGCGGCCGTCGGCGTGGAGGGGGCCGGGCTGTTCACACAGACCGGCGGGACCCACTCGGTCGCCGAGGCCCTCATCCTGGGCGAGGGGGCGGGCGGCTCCGGTACGTACGCCCTCGGCGGGACGGGCGAGCTGTCGGCGGGGAACCTGTACGTGGGCAAGTCCGGAGAAGGCTCGTTCGTCCAGACGGGCGGGACGAGCAGCATCGGCGGCTCGCTGACGGTCGCCGAGGCCGCCGGCGCCACCGGGACGTATGCCCTGGGCGGGACGGGACAACTGACCGCGTACCAGGAGGTCGTCGGTTATTCTGGCCGCGGGACCTTCACCCACACCGGCGGGACCCACACCCTCAGCGTGTCCCTGTGTCTCGGCTACGCCTCCGGCGGCGTCGGCAGCTACGAGCTGACCGGGACCGGCGAGTTGTCGGCCGGAGCCCTGTACCTGGGGCAATCGGGCGCCGCGCTGTTCGACCACAGCGCCGGGACGTGCACGGTCAGCGGGACGCTGTACCTGGGCCACCTGGCCGGGGGCGTCGGCTCCTACGAGCTCAGCGGCGCCGGGCGGCTCTGGGCCCAGGACGAATACGTGGGCAAGGACGGCGACGGGACGTTCGCCCAGAGCGGAGGGATGCATGAGGTCAGTGGCTCGGTGTACCTGGGCGACGGCGCCGGCGGAAGCGGCACGTACGCGCTGAGCGGCGGCGGGCTCTCGGTGGCCCAGGACGTGTGGGTGGGCAACGCAGGGCAGGGGGCCTTCACCCACGTCGCCGGCACCTGCACCGTCGGGGCGGACCTCCAGATTGGAGGCGAGTCCGGGGGGACCGGCGCATACGCCCTGAGCGGAACGGGGGTGCTTTCCGCCGGGGCCGAGCGCGTCGGACGGTCCGGCGACGGGACGTTCGACCACACCGGCGGGACGAACACCGCAGACTCCCTGTGGGTTGGGGCCGGGGCCGGCGCCACCGGCACCTACGCCCTGAGCGGGACGGGGCAGCTCTCCGCCAGGCTGGTGGTGGTGGCCGGCTGGGGCGGCGGGGTCTTCAGTCAGACCGGCGGGACCGGCACCGTCACCCAGTCCCTGCACATCGGCTACTACTCGGGCGGCAGCGGGACGGTCCAACTGAGCGGGACGGGACGGCTCTGGGCCCAGGACGAGTACGTGGGCGATACCAGTAGCGGCGTGTTCCATCAGACCGGCGGGACGCACACGGTGGCCGACACCCTGTGCCTGGGCGACCAACCCACGGGCACCGGGACGTACCAGCTCGATGCGGGCGCGCTGGGCGTCGGCGGCGCCATCGACACCGGGGCCGGCCGGGGCGTGCTGATCCTCAACGGCGGGAGCCTGAGCTTCGCCGCCGACCGGTCCATCGACGTCACCGAGCTGTACGTGGGAAGGGACGCCGGATCGAGCTTCTCGCTGGGCATCGACGGCGGCGACGCCGTCTCGGCGACCGACCAGTACGTCGGCCACGCCGGCAGCGGCGTCTTCGCCCAGGCCGGGGGGTCCAACACCGTCGCCGGGGACCTCCGCTTCGGCCACGCCGCCACCGGCACCGGCACCTACCAGCTCGGCACCGGGACGCTTAGCGGCGCCGGGCATATCGCCACCGGCGCCCTGCGGGGCGTGCTGATCCTCGACGGGGGCTCGCTGAGCTTCGGCGGCAGCCGGTCCATCACCGTCACGGACTTCTACGTCGGCAGGGACGTTGCCGCCGACGCCTCCTTCGGCATCGCCGCCGGCGACGCCGTCTCCTCGGCCGACGACCACTATGTCGGCTGGGCCGGCACCGGCGGATTCGACCACGCCGGCGGAACGAACACCGTCAGCGGGACGCTGTGCCTGGGCCATCTGTCCGGGGCCGTCGGGACCTACACCCTCAGCGGCACCGGGCACCTCTCGGCCGGGTCTGCGTACGTCGGGCATGACGGCAGCGGGACGTTCCACCACACGGCCGGGACCAGCAGCCTCAGCCAGGCGCTCCGCCTGGGCCAGGGGGCCTCCGCCAGCGGCAGGTACGCCCTGAGCGGGACGGGCGTCCTCTCGGCCGATTGGGAAATCGTAGGCGGCTCCGGCCTGGGCGTGCTGGATCACAGCGGCGGGACCAACGCGATCAGCGGAAACCTGTACGTGGGCGACCAGGCCGGCTCGTCCGGCACCTACGCCCTGAGCGGAACGGGGCAGTTGTCGGCCCAGGATGAGTACGTGGGGTACGCCGGCCGAGGCGTGTTCACCCATGCAGCCGGCACGAACGCAGTGACCGGGACGATTTGCCTGGGCTATCAATCCACCGGGGCGGGCACGTACGCCCTGAGCGATACGGGCGGCCTGTCGGCGCAGAACGCGCACATCGGACGGAGCGGCTCCGGGGTCTTCGCGCAGGCCGGCGGGACCAGCACCTTCGCCTACCTTAACGTGGGCAGCCGGGCGACCGGCACCGGCACCTACACACTGGGCGGGACTGGTACGCTCTCCGCCGTGAACGCGACCGTGGGCGGGGAGGGCCAGGGCACGTTCCGCCAGACCGCCGGGACCAGCACGGTCAACGGCCACCTGGCGATCGGACGAAATGCCGGCGGCGTCGGCCGGTACGAGCTGAGCGGGACGGGTCAGTTGTCGGCCCAGTACGAGAGGGTCGGTGACAGCGGGGCCGGAACCTTCGATCACTCAGGCGGCACCAATGCCGTGAATGACTTGTACATCGCGACGTTCGCCACCGGCACCGGGACGTACCTCCTCGGGGGCACGGGACAACTTTCAGCAAGTAGCGAGTACGTCGGCTACATGGGCCGAGGCACGTTCAGCCAGACGGCCGGGACAAACACGGTGACCGTCCAGCTGTGCCTGGGGTACTCCTCCGGCGCAGCCGGCAAGTACGAGCTGGGCGGAACGGGCCGCCTGGTGCCCTCGGATGCGTACGTTGGCAGAAACGGCAGCGGGCTGTTCGTCCACACCGGTGGGACGCACGCCGCGGGGGGCCTGATCGTGGGCAGCAGCGGCGGCGGCACGGGCACCTACGTCCTCGGCGGAACGGGGGCACTTTCGGCCGAGCTCGTGTACGTCGGGAACTACGGCACGGGGGCCTTCAGCCACGCCGCCGGCACCAACTCCGTCAATCAGTACCTCAAGATCGGACGTTACAGTCACGGAACGGGTACATACGACCTGAGCGGCGCGGGGCAGCTCTCGGCCACCGACGAGTACATCGGCGAGTACGGCACGGGGACGTTCCTCCACAGCGGCGGGGTGAACACCGTCAGTGTGAACCTCTACGTCGGCCGCGAGACCGGCAGCACCGGGCGGTACGAGTTGAGCGGCGGTGGCGAGCTTTCGGCCAATGATGCGTACATCGGCGACGCCGGCAGCGGGACGTTCGAGCAGTCCGGAGGGACGAACGGCCCGTACCGGCTGTATGTAGGCAACCAGCCCGGCGGCACGGGCACCTACACCCTCGGCGGGACGGGGCAGCTCTCGGCCAGTGTCGTGTCGGTGGGCTATCAGGGCACCGGGGCCTTCAACCATACCGGCGGGACGAGTGCCATCGTCTACGGCCTGGTGGTCGGAAGCACCTCCGTCGGCAGCGGGCGGTACGAATTGGGCGGCACCGGGCAACTCCAGGCGGAGTACGAGCTCGTCGGCTCGTACGGCAGCGGCCTGTTCAGCCAGTCCGCCGGGACCAACACCGTGAGACAATACATGCGGGTCGGCTACCTCGCCGGCAGCAGCGGCCGGTACGAGCTGAGCGGCACCGGGCGGCTCTCGGCCGGGGACGAGTACGTCGGCTATGAAGGCATCGGCTATTTCATCCACACCGGGGGGACCAACGCCCTCACCTACGACCTGCGCCTGGGCTACGAGTCCGGATCGTTCGGCTACTACGAGCTGGGCGGGGACGGCCGACTGTCCGCCAGGTTCGAATCCGTCGGCTACTCAGGCGTCGGTTCCTTCAATCAGCCCGGCGGGACCAACACCGTAAACCAGAAGCTTTTTCTTGGGCATCTCGCCGGGGGCATCGGCCAGTACTTGCTGAGCGGGGACGGGCGGCTTTCGGCGCCCGTGGAGCACGTCGGCTACATGGGCCAGGGATACTTCGGTCAAAGCGGCGGAACCAACATCGTCGAGAATGACCTTCTCATCGGCAGCTATGCCGGCGGCAGCGGCACGTATCAACTGACCGGGGGGACCCTCATAGCCGGGGAGGTGTACCTGGGCGGGGATGCCTACGCCGACCGCGGTTCCGGGCTGATGGAGATCTGGGGCGGGACGGCCGAGGTCGCCGATGTGCTCAAGCTCTGGCCGGACGGCGTGCTCAACCTCAACGGCGGCACCCTCCGCTTCGGCCGTGCCGACCCGCTGGAGATGGCCGGGGGGAGCTTCAGCTACAACGCCGGCACCGTCGAGTTCGACTGCGACCTGGCCATCGGCAGCGGCACGTCCACCGTGACCTGGCTGTACGGCTCGCCGCCGGTGGTCCCGGCGGGCAAGGGACTGGGCGTCACCGGCCAGGCCACGCTGCTGACCCAGCTCAGACTCGACGGCGGGACCTTCTCCGTCGGGTCGCTGGTCAACCCGGCGCTGCTCGTCTTCAACAGCGGCACCTTCAACCTCACCGATGACGACCTGACGATCGGTCCCGGCGGGCTGTTCGGCGACACGCTCGAGCTGCCGTCCGAAAAGACCATCAACGTCACTCGAACGGCTACCGTTGCGCCCGCGGGACTGCTGCTGGTCAGCGGCGGGGCCTTCTCGGCCGGCACGCTGGCCAACGCCGGGCAGGTCCGCCTCTCCGGCGCCACCGCCCGCATCGGCGGGGGGGTCCTGACCAACGCCGGCGTCCTCACCGGCAACGGGCGGGTCAACGCCGTCCTGTCCAACCAGGCCGGCGGCGAGGTCCGCGCCGTCACCGGCGAGTGGCTGCGCTTCCTGGCCGGCGGAAACGCCAACGCCGGAAAGGTCGAGGCCCTCGGCGGGGAGATCGAGTTCGTTCAGGACCTGACCAATGCCGTCGCCACGGGGATGATCGCCGGGCGGAACGCCACCTTCCGATTCACCGGCGGGCTCACCAACCACGGCTCGGTCGGGCTGAGCTTCGGGACCTCCGACGTCTTCGGCGACATCGACAACGCCGCCGGCGGGCGGATCGCCGTCTCCGGCGCCGGCAGCGCCAGCTTCTACGACGACCTGATCAACGACGGCGAGGTCTCCGTCAGCGCCGGCGCCAGCGCCGTCTACTTCGGGGCCGTCACCGGCGCCGGAAGCTTCACCGGCGCGGGCACCAACTACTTCGAGGGCGACCTCAGGCCCGGCCACAGCGCCGCGGCCATCAGCTTCGGCGGAGGCGTCGTCTTCGGCCCCTGGGCCGCCCTGGCCGTCGAGATCGGCGGCAACGCCCCGGGCAGCGAGCACGACCAGCTCAACGTCGCCGGGCAGGTGAGCCTCGACGGCGCCCTCGACGTGGAGCTGATCGACGGGTTCGTCCCCGAGCCCGGCGACGTCTTCGAGATCATCACCGCCGGCGCGCGAAGCGGCGAGTTCGCCTCGGCCGCCGGCCTGGACGACCTGGGCGGCTTCGCCGGGCTGGACTTCGTCCTGAGCTACGAGCC
>CAZNSB010000175.1:0-9723 GCA_964575155.1 uncultured Planctomycetaceae bacterium
ACCCCCCCGTCTTCGCCATCTACAGCAAGGCCGCCGCCGTGGACGGCGACGTGCACCATCCGAACCTCGGCAAGTTCCTGAAGGAGCGGCTGGACGCATTGGACATCGAGTGCGTCCTGCGCTTCTGGGAGGACTACCCCGCCGAGCCCGAGGCCTGCGCCGACATGGTGAAGTTCCTCCTGAAGCACATATGAGTGGCCCGCGGCCCCCGCCCCGGCGGCTCAGGCAACCGGGAGGTAGACGGAGAAGCTGGCGCCTTCGGGGGTCTTGGAGTCGATGGTCAGCTCGCCGCCGAGGCTGTGGGCGAGTCGGCGGCTGATGGTCAGGCCCAGCCCCACGCCGCCCAGCGACCCGGCGGCGTCTCGGCCGGCGCGGAAGAAGGGGCGGAAGACCTTCTTGGCGTCGGTTTGGGGGATTCCCGGGCCGTGGTCTCGGACGCGGAGGACGGCCGACCTGCCCGCCTCGTGCAGCTCGACGTGAATCCGCTTGTCCTCGGCGCCGGCGGCGTACTTGCAGGCGTTGTCGATCAGGTTGAAGAGGATCTGCTCCAGGGCGGTCGCGTCGGCCAGGACCACGGCGCCCCCGGGCGCGTCGCCCGAATCGACCACCAGCTCCATCCCTGCCCGGCGGGCCCGCTGCCCCAGCCGGGGGGCCAGCTCCGCCAGCAGCCGGCCCAGCTCCAGGCGCTGCTTGTGGAGGGGTTGCCGCCCGCTTTCCAGGTGGGAGTAGGCCAGCACGTTTTCCACCAGGCGGCAGAGGCGGTCGGTCTCGGCGTGGAGGGTGTCGAGATATTGGGCGGCGGCCCGCTCGTCGGGGACCATGCCCTCGGCGAGCATCTCGGTGTACATCCGCAGCGTGGTCAGCGGGGTCCGCAGCTCGTGGGTGACGGCGGAGACGAAGGCCCCCCGGCGCTCCGACAGGGCCAGCGTCCCGGCCAGCAGGACCGCGACGGCGCCGGCCGCCAGGACCAGCCCGCCCCAGGCGGCCGCCAAGGAGACCATGATCGGGCTCGGCCCCGGCATCGGCTCGGTCGCCACCGGTCCGGGAACCAGCCTGACCGGCAGCGTCGCCAGGCGGCGCGACGTCTCCGCCTCCGGCCCGCCCGGCAGGGCCGCCAGCCCGGCCGAGGGCAGCAGGTCCCGGACGTTCTCCAGCAGCCAGTCCTGCATCTTCGGCCAGTCCAGCCAGCAGCCGACGACGTGCGTGTCCTTGTTGACCGCCACCCGCCTGGCCAGCAGCAGCCTCCCACCCAGCCACAGGCTGCGGGCCTCGCCGTCGCGAACGTTCCCGGAGGGGACCGTCCAGAAGTTCAGGAAGCCCGGGGCGGTGTGCTGTCTCTGGCCGATCTGGCGGCGCGCCACCAGCTCGTTGCCGTGCATCTGGCCCTGGTAGAAGCGCCCTCGCACCGCCACGTTGGCGTTGGCGAGCAGCGCCGGCCTGGTGGCGGCGAAGGCGGCGGCCGGCACCTCCGGCAGGCGGGCGAGCAGTTGTTCCCGGCCGGGAACGAGGAAACCTTGCAGCTCGCGGAGGCGTTTGGCTGCCTGGGCGAGGTCTTCCTTGGAGAGGTACTCGGGGACGGCCAGTTTGCGTGTCGGGCCGGCGGGGACCTGGGGGGAGGTGATCTGCCCGGCGGGGTCCACCTGGAAATGCAGCCTGACCAGCGGGGAGGCGGCCTTCAGCAGCGGCGAGGGGACCATCACCCCCCGGCCTCGAACCCGGGTGTCCGCGTCGAGGAAGGCGTCGGTGGTGACGTGAAAGGGCTGGTACTGGTAGTAGGGGCGGGTGCTCTCGGCGGCGACGACGGTGGTCAGGGCGGCGTCCATCCGCCACAGCGCCAGGCGGACCAGCTCTTCGCGCTCGGCCAGTCGCTGGGCCGTGGCCTGCGCCCGGTCCAGGCGAAGCGCGGTGTAGCTCAGCCAGCCCGCGGCCGCGGCGACCACGGCCAGGGCCAAAGCGAAGCCGAGCCAGACTTTCCGGGGATGGCTCATGCCTGGATGCCTCCGCTTCTGAAGAGGTATCCCTTCCCGCGGACGGTCTTGAGGATGGCTGGGCTGGCGGGGTCGTCGCCGAGCTTTTCCCGCAGCCGCCCGATGTGCACGTCCACCGTCCGCGTCTCGATGCCCTTGGGGTCCATGCCCCAGACGCGGAGGAGGATCTCGTCGCGGGAGACGGGGCGGTCCGGGTGGGACGCCAGGTACCGCAGCAGCTCCATCTCCCGCTCGCTCAGGGAGGCGGTCCGCCCGTCGTCGAAGCGGATCTCGCTGCGCTCCAGGTCGGCGGTGCCGCCGGGGATCTTCAGCTCGCCGACCTCCACCGGGCGCTCCGGGCTGCGGCGAAGCACCGCCTCGACCCGCGCCAGCAGCTCGCGCACGCTGAAGGGCTTGACCACGTAGTCGTCGGCGCCCAGTTGCAGCCCCTTCACGCGGTCGGCCTCCAGCCCGCGGGCGGTGATGATGACGACCGGCAGCCCCGCCCGGGCCACGCGGACCTCGCGCAGCACCTCCAGTCCGTCCTTTCCCGGCAGCATCAGGTCCAGGAGGATCAGGTCCACCGGCTGGGTCAGCGCTTGCTTGAGCCCGGCCTCGCCGTCGGCGGCCTCGATCGCCTCGTAGCTCGCCATCGACAGGGCATCGACCAGCCCCCGCCGGATGGCGGGGTCGTCCTCCACCACCAGGATTCGATACCGTTTCATCGGTCCGTCCGCCTCCTGTCATGATACTGCCGAACCCGGGCGCATGCCCGCCGAAACGAGCATGCGCCCGTTGGCGTGCAACAGGTCTACCGGCTGGGGACGTACCGCTCGTACACGTACGTCAGCGTCTTCGCCTCGCCGGGGGCGAGCTTGATTTCGTAGCGGACCGTCCCGCAGCGGCTCTGGAGAACCAGCTTGGTCGGATCGGCGCTGACGGAGCCGCCGTGGTCGGCCTCGGTGGGCTTGCCCGGCACGGGGACCGAGATGACGATCACCGCCGGGCGCTTCTCGAAGTTCTTCACCAGCAGCTTGCCCTTCAGCGTCACCAGGTCGAGGTAGAAGGTGTGGCTGGGGGAGTAGGCCTTGAGCTTGCGGGCGATTTCCGTCTCGGTCTTCTCGTGGGCGACGTTGATGGCGGTGGTAACGGGGATCTCGGCCGTCCCCTTGACCGGGGTGTACTTCAGCAGGTCTTCGCTCAGGGGGCGGTTCTCGCTGACGATCAGGCACGGGCCGGTGGTCCAGGCCGTGTCCGTTGAATTGTGCAGGACGTACAGGTGCTTCATCCGCTGCGGCGGCGACCAGCGGTACACGTGCGAGTAGGTGATCTTCTTCGTGAACAGGGTGACGATGGCCTTCTCGCCGCGGCGGACGGTGAGGTCGGTCTTGGTGTAGACGGTGTAGTCGGCCCCGCCGGGCCCGGCCAGGGAGGGCACGTTGCCCAGCGCGGACTTCAGGTCCCCGGCGGCGCCGGCGGCGGGGCGCTCGACCACGTTGAACTGCGGCGCCGTCCGGATGTTGCTGACCACCGCCGCCCGCTGCATGATCTGCGAGCGGATCTGCCGCGGGGCGACGGCCGCGCCGATCGTGCGGATGACCTGCCCGACGGCGATGGGGGCGAGGTACTTGGTGTGGACGAAGTGCGGCACGCCGACGACGAAGTTGACGTCGCAGTGGATGAGGTCCTCGGCCTGGTTGACGAGGGTGCCGCGAAGGGTGAGGGTGGCGGTGTTCTCGTCGAGGACTTCGAGGGTGTACTCGGGGATCCAGGTGATGCCCTTGCGGAGGTAGGCCATGCCCAGCTTGGCCCGGTCGGGGGCCTTGTTGTCCTTGCCCATCACGTGGGCGCGGATGGGCAGCTCGAGGACCTGGAGGCGGGTGATCTCGGCCAGCGGGACGGCGAAGTTGTTTGCGTCGCTTTCCAGGACGACGTACTTCGCCCCGATCGACCGCAGCCTGCCGGCGGCAGTGCGCTTGTCTTCGTCGGTGCCGTAGGTGAGCTGGACCTTCAGGTGCAGGCACGCCCCAAGGCGCTGGCGCCGGGCGGCGTCGGTGTCGGGGGCGTCCCGGCCGTCGAAGTCCACCACCTCGCCGGGCCCGGAGCCGACGATGTCCACCACCTGCTCTTCGTCGTGGGAGAAGATCGCCAGCGTGCCGAACGCCGCCGGCGGGATGTGCCTGGACACGCACCACCCGTCGCGAAGCTGGACTTCGCCCTCGCGGAGGAAGAACCCCAGCCCGTTCTTGAAGACGGAGACGCTCCTGACGCGAGGCTTCCAGAGGTGGGGGTTTTCGTCCTCCCCCCCGGCCGCGGCGGCGGGCGGCGTCCAGCCGACCGCCAGCAGCGCGGCGAGGATCATCCAGCCGACCATGTTCCGATTCCCATTCTTCCCTTCGCTGCGTTGCATGACTTCTCTCCTTTCTTTTTCCGGCGTGGTTCAGCCGGACTTTTTCGCGTCATCGGTGACCTGGAAGCGGAAGGTGCCGCTGTGCCCGTGGACGTCGGCGCGGTACATCAGCTCGACGGTCGCCGGGGGCACGATGAACTCGCCGGCCAGCTCGGCGTAGAGGATACTGCGGTCGGTCAGGGAATGCCCGGCCGATTCGTGATGGTACAGGACGGCGGCGCTCTGGTCCTCGCGGAGGACGTAGGCGGTCGAGGACTGGTTGAAGCGCTTGTCGGCGACGGGGACGATCTCGCTGCCGGAGGGCTTGTTGTTGGTCACCAGGCAGTACCGCATGTTCCCGCCGCCGACGATCGACGCCGTCACCAGCGACTCGATGTAGGAGCCCCTCGGGATCGTCTCGCCGGGCCTGATCGTGCGGATGCGCTGCCCCTTGCGGTCGAGCAGGTGGAACTGGCGGCGCACGTCGATCCCGTTGGCGCTGGCGGGTGCCTCCGTGCCGAACTTGCGGTAGCGGAACACCAGCCGGCACATCGTCCCGGGTGTGGCGCGGTCGAAGCGGACGGTGTTCCGCCCGTGGCGCAGCTCCTTGCCGCCGATGACGATCTTCTTCACCAGCCCGCCGGTCAGCAGGGACTGGCGGCACTTTCCGTCGTTGACGGCGAAGACGACGTCGGCCTGCTTGTGAAACTGGTGGCCCTTCCGGGCGAGGAAGTCGCACATGGCGAAGAGGACCATGGCGGTGGCCTTGGTGGAGTTCCACCGGTTGCCGCGCTTCGTGCGGGCGAAGTAGCCCAGCATGCCGGGGATCAGCTTCTCTTCGGCATCGTGGGCGACGAGGGCCTTCAGGACGGCGGCGGTGATTTCGCAAGGGTCGTTTCCCCATCGGCTGAAGCGGGCGGTGGTCCAGTGCGCATCAGTTCCGACCCGCTTGGCAGTTGTGTGCAGCTCGCCGGCCAGCCGACGGGCCAGGGCCTTCTTGTTATCGCGGACGGCCAACTCCAGGGCCAGGGCCATGGCGTAGTCGGAGAGCTTGCGTCCGTCGAGCTGGGCGTCGATGAACTTCCACCAGGGCGCCTCGATCTTGCGACGATGGGCGTAGACGTAGATGCAGTAGGTTCTGTCGGCGGCCTGTTTTGGCCCCATCGCGTTGATGAACTTGCGGAGGCGGTCGAGTCCTCGGTTGATGGCCGTCTCGTTGCCGATGGTGTAGCCGGCCTTCTCCGCCTCCAGCAGGCCGTACAGGGCGTACGGCGTCATCATCTCGTGCGTCCGCCCGTTGCCGTTCCATCCCCACCCGCCGTCGGGGCGCTGGAGTTGGAGCAGCCGCTTGATCCCGCCGGCCACGCACTTGGGGAGCTTGGCCTCCAGCGGCTTGTGGCGGATGCCGGCGCTCTTGAGGATTCCGGCCACCTTGATCGCCGGGAGGAAGCGGCTCATCGTCTGCTCCACGCAGCCGTGGGGGTACCCCACCAGGTAGTCCAGCGTGTCCACCATGTCCGCCAGCAGCGAGGGCGTCAGCGTCACCTCCAGCCGGGCGCGGTCGAGCAGGGCGTCGTTGGGCACGTCGATCTCCACCTTGCCCTGACAGAATCCGGAGCGGGCGATGGTGCTTTCCACGGCGCAGGCCGGCACGACGGGCAGGCGCTTCAGCGAGGCGTCCGACCCGGCGTCGCAGGCGGCGGTCATGAGGACCTGCGTGAACCCGGGCTCGCCGGGCCTGAAGGTCCAGTACACCGTCCGGCTGCCTTTGGGGGCGACCAGGACGGTGGCGTCCTTGGGCCCGAGGACGTCGCCGTTCTTGACCGCCAGGGCGACGCGGATGTGCCGGGACTTGTCGGTGCGGTTGTGCACGCGGGCGAAGATGCGGATCCTGTCGCCCTGCGTGAAGTTCTGCGGGATCATCGGCCAGACCATGATCGGCTTGTAGGTGCGGAAGCTTCCGGCGGCCTGCCCGACGTGCATGTCCTTCGTCACGGCGGTGACCACCACCCGCCAGTTGGTCAGCGAGTCGGGCAGCTTGAAGGCGACGGTGGCCTGGCCGCGGTCGTTCGTGCGGACTCGCCCGTTCCAGAAGGCCGAGTCCGAGAAGTTCCGCCGCACCATGATGGATCCGTCGCCGCCGGGCGGGGCCAGGAACGCCGGCGCCCCGCCCGCACCCGGCACGGGCATGTGCGAGATGAACGACTGCCCGGAGATGCTCCAGGCGGCATTGGCGCTGGTGGAGAAGTGTGCGTCGCCCCGGGTGGCGAGCCTCCTGTTGCCGTAGAGTTGCCGGGCCTGCGCGGGGTAGGCCTGCGGGTAGGCCACGCGGATCAGCCTGGCCGTCCGCGTGTCCGCCACGCCCACCACCATCAGCTCGTCGTAGGCGCGGAAGGCGAGACGGTAGTGCGTGGCGTATCTCTGCCGGATGAGGTCGGCCAGCCGGTTCTCCGCCCCCTTGGCCGGGTTGATTTGGCAGTGCCAGTTGTAGCCGTTGCTGATCACGCGAGTCCTGATCCCCAGGAAGTTCAGCAGGGCCGAGATCTGATACTCATACAGGCGCCTCTGTTTGTAGCGCCTCAGGACCTCCTGCAAGGCGGCCGAGCCGGGCGTGTTCGGGTGCTTCTTGATGTGCTCGGTGATCCTCGGCAGCAGCTCCTCGACGGTGGTGCTGCCCAGCCTCTCACACAGCAGGTCCAGGTCGGCCCGGTCGAAGGCGCGCTCGTCGGCCAGGTAGAAGTTCCGAACGTTCACCGACCTGTCCGGGGCGATGCCCAGCAGCGACTGGTCGTACACGCTGACGGCCAGGTCCACGGGCTCGTCGCGATTCACGCGGACGGTGATCTTCGCCTCCTCGCCGGGCTGGCAGACCTCCTTCATCTCCGTGCGGACGGTGAGCATCCGATCCACCGGCACGACGCGGACGTTCTTCTGTGCGGCGTGCGTCCGGCCGGCCTTGTCCACGTAGTAGGCCCTCACCGTGCAGCCGTAGGCCAGACCCGCCGGCAGCCGCTCCTTCAACGCGGCGACGCTCCCGGTCGTCCGGATCGTCCGCCACAGGCGGATGCCGCTGCTGTCGCGGAGCGTCAGCAGGAGCGTGGCGTCGCGGAAGCGGCTGTGGATCTGGCCGGTGAGGTTTTCGCCGGCGGCGAACTCGCTCTTGTCCAGCTTCAGCAGCAGGGAGGGGAATCCTTCCTTGTCGCGGACGACGCATCCGACCTCCTCGCGGACGGCCGGGCCGGCGGCCGGGCCGCCGATCGCCACCAGCTTGTACGCGCCGGGTTCGGCGAGCTTGAGCGTGGCGACGCCGTCGGTGACGACCACGGCCGTGACGAGCGTCTCCTGGAAGGCCTTGACCGGCTGGTAGGTGGTCCACGCCGGCCGGCGGCGACGCGACAGCGCCAGGGCCGAGCCCCGGCGCAACTGCCGGTACGGGTACGCCGCCGCGCTGTTCCGCACCGGATAGTAACGACCGTAGTGGACCGGCTGAGGCTGGGCCGTCAGCTTCATCGCCACCACCGTGACGCCCTTGGCGCCGGGGGCGTCCACCGACAGGCGGATCGGCTCGTTCGAGAAGTACGTCCGCTTGGGCAGGGCGAGGCGGATCGCCTTGGCGTGGCCGGCGTCTCTGTTCAGTTCGATTCGCTTGGCGGCTCGCTGCTCCCGGCCGTTCTGATCGATCAGCACGGCCTGGACCCAGACGGCGTGGCGCGCGGGGGCCCATTCCCCCTTGAGGTCGATGGTGTACTGCCCGGACGACTTGCCGTCGAGCTTGACCTCGCCGGTGATCTCCGCCAGCACCGCCGGCGAGTTCGCCTGCCAGAGTACCCCCAGCGCGCTGCCTTCGGCGGACAGCAGCAGGAGTTGCTCGGCCGTCAGGTCGTCGGCGCCGGGCAGGCCGTGGATGCCTTCTTCGTGATATGCGAAATCCTCCGCCTTGAGGGACCAGGGCTTGCGGGCCCGGCCTCGGCTGACGACGCGGGCGGTGAACTGGACGCGCTCGGCGGGCACCGGCTTGCCGAGAAAGTCGCGCCCCTCGAACGTCAGGCGCAGCTTGCCGCCCTCGGTCCGCCCGGCGATCTCCAGCCGGACCTTCGCCTTGCGGAACTGCGCCAGCTTCAGCCGCGCCTCGCCCTTGTAGCCGGGAATCGAGACCGTGTACTCATCCAGCGCGTCCTGCGGCACGAAGGCGTACTGCCCGGCGATGCGGCCGAAGTCGTCGGACTGGAGCCGCAGCTTGGCCGCGACGGTTTTCTTCTTGACCGAGCGGATCTCGACATCGACCTGCTGCCCGGTCAGCGGCTCGAACCGGCCGGCCGCGCCGAGCCTGCGCAGGAAGGCGACGAAGTGCAGCGTCTGCCCCGGCCGGTAGGCCGTGCGGTCCACCACGAAGAACACCGACGGCGGGCGCGCCTCTTCCCGCTCGAGCGGGACGGTCCGCGTCCACTTGCCCACGGTGTACGTCGCCTCCAGGTCCTTGTCTTTCGGGGCGGCGTAGTACCACGTGAAGGTGTTCCCCCGCTGGACGATGACGGTCTCCGTCCGCCCGCCGGCCTGCACCGTGACCTCGCCGCCGGTGAAGTCCGTGTTCCCGCTGATCCACCCCAGCACCTTCCGCCGGTCCGCGTTCAGCACCAGCCCGGACGGGTTCGCCGCCGCCGTCGTCTCCGAGAAGATCGGCACGATTTTCCCGGCCGGCTTCTCGCCCGGACCCGACCGGGCCGACCTGGTCGCCGATGCACTCAGCATGGCCGCCACCAGCACGCCCACGACCACAAGCGAGCCCGCTGCGAGTCTCTCAGGTGTGCTTCCCGGCTTCTTTCGGCTTGAATCGTTCATGACGTTTCTCCCACACAAGAGTCCGTTAACTGATTTGTCCCGACGTTTCGCGCCCGCGCCACCCGCGGCCGCTTTCCGAGTATTCTGACGCAGCGGCGCCCGCATGGTTTGTAAAGGGTTTGTAACAACTGCGATTGCCGGCTATTGGGCGTTTTCCCCGGCGGGGCTCATCGGCCAGGGACGCCCCCAGCCGTTGTCGGCGGGACGAGGCGGCATTCTTCGCCGAGTACCAGAACGAGCCCGTCGTGGAGCAGGCCGAGGAGGAGATTCTCACGGCCGATCAAGTTGCCGAGAAGCTCAACGGCCGCAAGCGCGGCGAGATACCCATCGGGTGCAGCTACGTGACGGCGTTCATCGACGTACATGACAGTCTGCTGTTCTGGATGGTCGCGGCGTGGGAGCAGGACTTCACCGGCTACGTCGTGGACTACGGGACGTACCCAAAACAGGGCCGGCGTTACTTCACACTCCGCGACGCCAAGCCCACGATGCAGGCAAAGGCCCCCCACGGGGCCGGCAAGGAAGCCG
>CAZNSB010000176.1:0-6276 GCA_964575155.1 uncultured Planctomycetaceae bacterium
CCGCGCTAACCTCCGCCTGCAGCGATACATGCTAAATGGAACTGTAGAAGATGGGAATAAGGGTAGAGGGGGGATTGTGGACCCGCCTGCCGGCGGGCAGGTTGTCGATTCGAAGAGAGGCGGCGGGATGAGGGATGCCAGGCCCAGGACGGCGGGAAGCGGGCGGGAAGCGGGGGATTCCCGCTATCGTATTCTCCGCAAGGAATTGCCGAAAAACGGCCCGGAGCGGGCCACGGGTAAACGGGTTACTTATGGGATCCTTGCCGGAAAAGGACTTACGGCGTTTTCGGCGAAGAAGTTTTTACCTTTGACCGGGCGGGTTGGACTCGTCTATGGGCTTCATACCCAAAGACTTACGCGCACCGGATGGGCTTAACGAAGCTGTAAAAACGTTTACTAATGGCAATCTGGACATGCTGGGGCGTTGGGGCGAGATTTACCCGCCCTGGGTGATCGAATGCCGCGGAGGGCCCGCGGCGGGCCGGGGGCTCCCGAGGGATGCCTTCCGCGGTGGCGGGCGGTTTCGGGCGAGGGTGCGTAAGATCGCCCTTGTCATGGGGGGGTGCGATCTGGTTAAAAGGCATGTGAGGACGCGCGCGGGGGCGAGGCCGGGCGGGCCTCGGGGCGCGGGAAAGGAGCCGGCACATGGTGCGAAGGGCTGGGCGAGACGTCATTCATCGCGATGAGGGCAATCCGCTGATCCGGATCGAGGACCTGCCGTTTCGGTGCAGCGACATCTGGAACGCGGCGGTGGTTCGGTACGGGGGCGAGTACCTGCTGCTGCTGACGGTGGAGGCCCTGGCGGGGTCGGGGAGCCTGTACCTGGCGCGGGGCGCGGACGGGCGGAGCTTCTCGGTCGATTCGGAGCCGTTGATGACGGGGTCGGCGCGGGGCCCGCAGGCGGAGTACGAGACGTTTGGTCTGCGTGACCCTCGAATCACGGAGCTGGGGGGGCTGTACTACATCACGTACGTGGCCCACAGCGAGCACGGTCGGCGGATCGGGCTGGCGCGGACCTTGGACTTCCGTTCCGTCGAGAAGATGGGCTTTCTCTCGGAGCCTGACGTCAACAGCGGCGCGCTGTTCCCGAAGCTGATCTGCGGTCGGCACGCGTTGCTGGACCGCCCTTCGGACGGGGCGAGCATCTGGGTGAGCTACTCCGACGACCTGACGTACTGGGGGGGCTCGACGGTCGTCATGACCCCGCGGGCGGGGTACTGGGACGCCGGGCGGGTGGGGGCGGCCGGGCCTCCCATCGAGATCGATCAGGGCTGGCTGCTGATCTATTACGGGGAGAAGTGGACGAACGCGGGCCCGCTGGTCCGGCTGGGGGCGGCGATCCTGGAGCGGGACGACCCCTCGCACGTCATCGCGCGCTCGAGCATTCCCATCCTCTCGCCGCGCGAGAGGTACGAGCGGATCGGCGACGTCCCCAACGTGGTCTTCTCCTGCGGGGCGCTGCTGGAGAGCGGGGGGGAAGTGAAGCTCTACTACGGCGCCTCCGACAGTTGCATCTGTCTGGGCACCGGCGCCCTGGACGACATCATCCGCAACTGCCGCCTGAGCCAGGAGGGACCATAGCCATGCCCCGAAGAAGAGGCCGAGACCTCATGCACCGGTGGGAGCGAAACCCCGTCATCGCCCTCGAGGACGTGCCCTTCCCCTGCAACACCGTCTTCAACGGCACGCCCGTGAAGTTCGGCGGGGAGGTGCTGCTGCTGCTCCGCGTGGAGGGGCTCCAGGGGCAGTCCTTCTTCTGCCTGGCCCGCAGCCGCGACGGCCTGCACTTCCAGGTCGATGAGAAGCCGTGCATGCTGCCCGTGCGCGACGGGCCCTTCAAGGTGTGGGAGGCCGACGGCATCGAGGATCCCCGGCTGACGGAGATCGACGGGCGGTACTACATCATGTACACGGCGTTGTCGCCGTACGGGCACCGGATCGGGCTGGCCCGGACGGAGGACTTCGAGCGGTTCGATCGGGTGGCGCTGGTCTCGGGCCCGGGGAACAAGGACGGCGTGCTGTTCCCGGAGAAGATCAACGGGCTGTACGCCCGGCTGGACCGGCCGATCGGCAACGACGTCGGGAGCATCTGGATTTCGTACTCGCCGGACCTGGTCAACTGGGGGCGGAGCGAGTGCGTCCTTTCGCCGCGCCCGAGGTATTGGGACTCCTTCCGCATCGGCGCGTCGGTCCCGCCGATCCGCACGGAGCGTGGCTGGCTGGAGATCTACCACGGGACGAAGATGACCAACGCCGGGCCGATCTACCGCGCGGGCACGGTCATGCTCGATCCGGAAGATCCGGCCCGGGTGGTGGGGCGCTGCGTGGCGCCGGTCCTTTCGCCGCGGACGGAGTACGAGCGCGTCGGGGACGTCGGGAACGTCGTCTTCGCCAGCGGCGCCCTCGTCGCCCCCGACGGGCAGGTCAAGCTCTACTACGGCGCCGCCGACACCTCCATCTGCGTCGCCACCGCCGGCATCGACGAGCTGGTCGATTCCTGCTTCCACGCCGGGGGGGCGTGAGGGGGCGTGAGGGGCCGCTCGCTTTGATAAATACATATTGAGATATGTGAGCGCGTACGCCGCCGGCGACTCTCCTCGGCGGATCATCGGCCCCGGCGGCGGAACAGGGCGAAGACGGTGATGTCGTCCAGGCGGGGCATGAGCTGGCGGAAGTCGGCCGCCGCGGTCACGACGGCGTGCACGACGGCCTCGGCGGTCTGGGGTGCGTGAGCGAGCAGCTCGCGCACGCGGGGCGTCCCGAACTGCTCGCCGCCGGGGGAGAGGGATTCGAGGATGCCGTCGGTGACGAGGACGAGCCCCTCCCCCGGGCGGAGGCGGGCGGTGCCCGGGGTGAACTCTCCCTCGACCACGCCCAAAGGCGGGTTCGACGGGCCGGAAAGGGCCTCCACCTCCCCCACCCCGCCCAGCCGCAGAGGCGGGTGGTGCCCCGCGTTGACGTACTCCAACGCCCCGGCGCGCGGCGCGAACAGCCCCAGGAAGAACGTCGCGAACATCCCCTCGGGCATGTGCTCGCTGAGGTGCCGGCTGAGTCGGCCCATCACCTCCGTCCCCCCCGGGCCGAACGACATCGCCATCCGCAGGGCCGCGTGAAGGCTGGACATGACCATGGCCGCTGCGAGCCCGTGGCCCATCACGTCGCCGACGGCGAACACCAGGCGGCCGTCGGGCATCGCCCAGACGTCGCAGTAGTCCCCGCCGACCCACTCGGCGGGCTGGTAGTGAAACGCCGCGTCGATCCCCCGCAGGTCGCCGAGGGGCTTGGGCTTGAGGCCCTCCTGGATCTGCCGCGCCTTCGCCAGCTCCCGGTCCTGCGCCTCCCGCCGGGCCCGTTCCTCGGCCAGGAGGAGCCCCTTTCCCGCGAAGCTCGCCTGCCGGGACACCACCTGAAAGAAGTCGAACAGGTCGGCGGCGGCGCGATCGGCCGGCACGTCCAGGTACAGCGCGTCGAGCGTATCGCCCTGGTCGGCGACGGGGGCGCAGAAGACGGTCCGCGGGCGGTGCGCGTCGATGACCGTCAGGTCCATGACGTCCTCGGAGGTCTTGACGTTGCTCGCCATCACCGCCGACCGCGTCGAGCGCACCGCCTCCAGGACCCGCCGGCTCAGCCGCATCCGCGAAGCGACCTCTTCCGCCGGCTCGCGCGAAACGCCCCCCAGCCGACGCGACAGCACCGGCGGGGACTCCGGCAGCGGCTGGGAGCGCCCCGGCAGCCGGACCACCGCCGCCGCCGACTCCGGCAGCCTCGCCAGGAACTCGCACACCGCCCCGTACACCTCGCCGGAGGAGCCCAGGCCCATCAGCCGGTCCGTCAGCTCGTTCAGTTCCCCCAGCCTGACACGCGACATCGGCTCGGCCGGCGCCGCTTCGCTCACCGTCAGACTGGAGTCCTCCTCGCCCTCGACGAACGTCGAGGTCCCGCTGGCGGTGGGGTCGGGCTGGATTCGGCTGGTCGGCTCGCCGAGAAGGCTCAGCGTGAAGGGGCGGATCTCGAACGTCTCGCCCGGGAGGACGGCCCGGGCCCTCTCGCGACGACCGCCGAACAGCACCCCGTGCTTGCTGCCGACGTCCTCGACGATCCACCGACCGAACGGGTCCCGGTAGATCCGAGCGTGCCGCGACGAGACCACCGGCGCCTCCAGCCGGATGCCGCAAGACCTGCCCCGCCCGATCACGACCCCGGCCGGGTCCAGCGGCACCTCTCGCCGGCCCCCCGGCCCGGAGATCTCCAGCGTCACCTCGGGCTCTTTCGGTTCGTCCATCTATCCATCCTTCCCTTCCCTCGTCACCGCCGCCAGCAGCAGCTTTGCGTTGAGGAACCCGGGGTCCAGGGAATATTGGCCGAAGCCCTCGAGGCATTCCCGGAGTCGCCGGATGGCGGTCTCGTCGTCGCCGCAGGCAAACGCCCCCGCGGCCAAAAGGAACAGGTAGTACTTGCGCCGCGCACCCTGGCAGTGTCCCTCCGCTTCGGCGTCGTGCGGATCTCGTGCCCCGCGCAGCGGCCAAGTCATGCCGCACATCCGGACGTAGCGTTCAAGGTGCTGGCGGACCGAGGCCCTGTCCCGGCGCAGGACGTGGACGATGCACATGAAATAGAACACCGCGTGCCGCCGACCGGGCCAATTCCGCCCGCTATGGCCTTCACATACCTCGATGGCCTCTTCGCACAGCGAGAGGACCCTATCGTAATCTCCCCGCTGTATGCAAATGTCGCTCATCCCCAACAGCGCCGCTGCTCGCTGTTCGGGCGCGCCCGGGAAGTCCCGGGCAGCGCGCTCGTAGAGATCCCAGGCCTGATCGTTCCGGCCCCGGCCCTGTTGAACGCGAGCCATCCCCAGCAGGGCGCCGGCGGCGTACTGCGGTATGCTGCCGAGTTCGCGCTGGAGGCGCTGGAAGGTCGCCCAGGCCGATTCGTGTTCGCCGCGCCAGGCGAGCGTCGAGCCCATTATGCCCAGGGAAGTGGCGCAGACTTCGCTCTGCTCCGGGTATTCCGTCAACACGCGCTCGAAAACGTCCAACGCCGCGTCATATTGACCAGAGCCTATGTGGGCCGCGCCGATGTGTTCCAGGGCCACGGCGCACCAGAATCTCTGGTCCGGGTACTCGGCGAGCACTCGGCGAAAGGCAGACACGGCCTCCGTAGTCTGCCCGTAGTCGCGGTGCACCGCACCGATTCCCCACAACGCTTCGGCGCAGTGGGGCCTCTCGTCGGGGTATTCCCGGAGGACCTTTTCGTGGGCGGCCAGCGATTGCTTGTCCTGGCCGGCTCGGGCCAGTAGCTGGCCTAGCGTGTTCAGTGCCACCGCACACAGCCACGGCGGGTCCCGGAAGCGCTCGATGGCCGCGGTGAGGGCGTCAACGGCCACTGCGATGTCCGGAATCGCCCCCAGGACCTTTATGCTATTGCCGGAGAGCAGGCCGTCAGGATGGTGCCGGGCCGCGGGCAGGACAAACAACTGGGAGCGCGGGTCGCCCACCAGCCCGGTGGCCCGCTGCCACAGCCGCTCGCCCACCACGTGGAGGGCGTCGTAGCCGCCGTAGTCCTGGTAGGCCCTGGTCAGCTCGCCGGCCTCGGCCTCGGCGTCGCCGGCAAGCTCGTGGATCAGCGACTTCCCCAGGCAGCCCAGCGGGGCGAGGCAGCCTTGCTCGAGGCGATCGAAGTATCCGGCGGCCTCGCCCAGGAGCCGGCGGCGTTCGGCCGGGTCGATCCCATCTTTCCCGGCCAGGTCCACGCAGCACTTTCCGGCCAGGAACACCGCCTCGAGCCCCTCGGCCCGGCCAGGGTGACTTTCCGCGATGCGCAGGTACTCCCGCTGGGCCTTTTCGATCAGACCCTCGTTGTAGAATGCGTTGGGCACCTCCAGGCAGGAGACGGTCACCGGCACGCCCCGGGTGAAGACGCGGAACCGCCGCACGCGCAGGCCGTCCCCCCAGCAGTACAGTCCCACCCGCTGGCCCAAGACCGGCACGTAGTCCCGCCACTTCAGGACCTCCCGCCCATCTACGCTCAGGCCCAGGACGTCGCCGCCCCTTTCGCCGACGACGGTGTGCCACCGGCCCGGCTGGCAGGCGGCATCGACCCTGGCCACGTCGGCGCCGTTCTTGGCGACCTTGGCGCTGGTGTTGTAGTCGGCGCCGAACTGGAGGCAGTAGCCGTCGTCGACCTGGCGCGCCGTGCCCGGCACGGGCGCGTCCAGCAGCGGGCTGATCTCGACGGTCAGACGGGGCGCGACCATGGCCTCGACCTCGACGCGGA